>JAWWPC010000047.1:0-25321 GCA_033851055.1 Kribbellaceae bacterium
AGGCTGCACCAGCCCGATGGCTACGAGTGCCGTTCTGCCGCATCGAGCGGGCCATCTCCTGAAGCGCGTCATCTTCCGGACCGACGAGGTCATGGTCCTCGAAGATCCCGGGCAGCCGGTCGGCGACCTCCGCCGCGGCGATCCGCCGACGCATCCGCCCGACCGGATCCCGTGGGCGCACGGTGGCCAGCAGCGCCTTGTACTGGGCGGTGGACTTCTTCGTCGGTGCCCCGCCGGGCAACAGTTCCAAGAACAACCGGTGCAGCCTGTTCAACGTCTGCGCGCGGGCGCGGGACAACTCGCCCGGGTCGATCACACAGCAGCCGCAGAACCGTCAGCTCGGGGTCGGTCCGCAGCTCCCGCAGCCCCTTGTCCCGCAACGCGACCATCACGATGGCGTGCGCGTCGGTGGCGTCGGCAGCGATAGGTGCGCACCTCGCTCGACGAACCTGAAGCTTGGAGCAGTCGATTTCGTGGACTGGCTCGTATCGAGTCGACAAACCTGGGGCTGACAGCCACGACTCCCAAGGCGAAAGGACCCCAGCGGCCGCTAACCCTCCGTCATCACTGCGGTCGCGACATGGTGGCCGCGAGCGGCCAGATTCCGATGGCCGCCAACAGTCGCCCGGCGAGCTGAGGAAGGACTCGGAGATCTGTATCGCGGATGACCGATAATATCGGTGATCCGCGATACAGATCTCTGGCTCCGGACTGACCGAACGACCAGACAGAGCGGACAGCCGGGACTGATGCGCACCGCTTCCGCCTGGTCCCCGACGTCCCGGTCATCCGAGCAGTGGCGCCCGGGGTGCATGTGGATAGGTCCGTGCAGTTACCGCGATCGGGTCTACGAGCACCTACCTCCCGCCGATGACCTCGACCCGGGGTTCTGGGTCGGACGGGTCCGGCGCGCCGACTGACCAAGCGGGCAGGACTGACCGACGGCGACAGCGGACCGACGCGGCCGGAGCCGGGTGACGAGCAGAAAGGTCAGTGCAACCTGAGACGGGCCCGCTCGCCGGGGGCGAGCGTGCTCAACAAGTGGGATGCGTCGATCAACTGGACACTGCCTGCATCCAGGAGGCGCGGGTGCAAGGCATAGGTCTCAGCCCCGGCCTTCGGCTCGACGTCACCGGTAATGACCGCGACGAAGTCGGCTTGAGCGGCCGCATCCAGATCCCAGTAGCGATCAGGCTCCAGCCGACCCACCAGCCGACGGGCGAAGGCGCCGACCTCTTCGTCTTCACCGCGCAGATACCCAACTACTGAGTCGTCGGCGCAGCGGACAACCACCTCTTTCGTGCGCGCAGCGGCATGCCAACAGCTCAACTCCCACAGGCTGACCCGATCACCCGAACCGTGCACCTCGTCCATCGCTGCTGCCATCAATGCAAGGTGACCCGCATACCGAACGATGCTGTGGCCGTAGCCGGCCGCGCTCAGGTTCACGTCGTACCAGCGGAGCTCCTTGGTCACCAGATCGATGCCGAAGGGCTGCAAGATCTTGGCCGGGCCGCTGAGGTCGAACATCTGCTCCACCGCGCCCGGGTCGAACAGATCTGATGGCTGCCGCATCACCCCGGCGAAGCCGCGTTCCAACTTCTCGAACGGCACGTCGTTATAGCTGAAGATGACTGGCAACACATACCGCCCGCCGACCCGACGGACAGCCTTCAGGTCGAGGTCGACGAACTCGGTCGAGCCCTGGGGCGCCGGCGCCGAGGTCAGATTGCCCGAGTGCACGAGCGCGTCCTGGTCGAACCGCAGCCGCATTTGGTCGCAGAGTCCGAGGAACCTCCACTGCTCGTCGTACACGGCGGCCGAGAGATCCAGATCGACCCGCTGCCCGGTCGGCTCCACCCAATGCAGGAACAGCCGGAGCAGATCGTCCTCCGGGATCGGCTGCGCACTCCCCCGCGTCATCCGCAGCAGCCTCGCCGAGGAACCCCGCTCGGAGCCGGGCGCGGCCAGCCTGCCCAACTCCTCATCGAGGAAGGCCCGGCGAATGCCAGGCAACGCGCCCGCTCGCCGCAACAACTCATCCACCAGTACGTCGGCCAATGCCGCGGCTAGTTCTGAAGGCAGCGGCTCGCGATCGTCCACCGTGGTCCAGACCCGGGTTGTCCCGCCACGGGGAAAGAACAGCCGCAGGTCGCCCGGCGGCGTACGGATCTGGCCGAGCGCGGCGGTCAGGACGACGGGCGAGACGTCGGACGCAGCCGTCGTGGCAGCCTCGACGAGGGATCCGTGCGCGTCAACCGGCAACGCGCGCGCCAACTGGACGAGCCGGCGAAGCAAGTCGCCCGGGCGCTGCCGCAGCAGATCCAGCGCGAGGCCCGGATGTTCGGATGCGAGGGCTGCCTCGACCCGACCCGCGAAGGTGACCATGCTGAGCCGACCATCGTCCAGCCGGATCTCCGGATGGCGAGCCGCCTCGCCCAACACGGCACGACCAGCCGCCGTCGTGCCATCAAGCGCCGTACCGCGGAGCACTGCGAAGGCCAACGCAGTAACGGGGTAGCGAGACGCGTACTCGAACGGGTGCAGATTCTCCGCGATTCGCTTCCAGGCCCGGCCGTGTCGCTGCATGTCCTCGACGAGCGACTCGAGCGGCAGCCGATCCAACCGCGCCAGCACAGTACGACGAACCGCCCGCGGCAGCGACTGACGTCGTACGGGTGGGGTGCGCAGGCCGGGATCGGCGCCCATCAGCGCATACAGCAGACGCAGAGCATCGGTGGCAGTCTCCACGAGACCGTCGACCAACGCGGGGTGGTGCGGCAACAACCGAGCCAGCACCAACGCGCGAGTCTCCCGGACCGGGATCGCCGCTGGCAGCCAGTCGGGCTCCGACGAGGTCAGCGCCGACAACAGCACGGTGAGGTCGACACGATCGACAGCCGACAGAGGACTCCGGCTGGCGAGCAGAGCCGACACCGCGGTCTGGACAGCCGTCTCGGGGGCCAACGTGAGCAACTGCAACCGATCATTCGGAACGCGGGTCGACACCTGGTCGAACGAGGGCTCGAGGAACGGGTCGGTTGGATCGATCCGGCGCAGGCAGAGCGGACAAGCGCTGAAGTCGGCGCCATCCCAGCACGACCGGCAGACCAGGTGCGCACAAGGCGACACCGGGTGCACGGTCCCCCTCTCGCCGCAGAGCACGCAGGGCTGCATCCGCTCCTGCAGCAGTCGGGCGAATACCCGATCCACATAAAAGGTCTCGGTGTTGCCCGGCACGCTCTCCGGAAAGCCGCGGAACAGCGGGACATGATCCGCATCCGCGCCCAGCTCGGCATCGAGCAGATCCAGCAGGTTCCGGCCGAGCCCGCTGAGCGCCATCGCAGTGAGACCGGCGCAGTGCCGGTACAGCGTGACGGACAGCAGAAACCCGCGCTGGATCAGTTCAGCCTGCAGGGCACCCAGCCCGGCCTGAATCGTCAGCGGTCGCCGGATCCACTGCCACGCGGATCGTCGTACCGATGGGGTGAGAAGGGCCGCGGCCACCAACCGTTGGCGGCGCAACAGCACCGCGGCGAGCGCATCCGGCATCGACCCTCCCTGGCTTGACAGGACAGCGCCTGTGCGCCGGGGACCTCCAGCGCAGGGACGCTCGTGCCAGGGGCGGAGAGCGAACGCGCTAAATGGCCTGGTGAAGGAGAAGGAAGCACATCCAAAGAGCCGCCCCTGGCAACAAGAACGTTACCGGGCGCCACAGACAGTTTCGAAGCTCTGGTACCAGGGTCGGGGCCGCCCCGCCCAGACCCCGGCACCAGAGGACTGTGGGTAGCCCCCAGCCTAGAGCCGGTAGGCAAAGGAAGCTCGTCCTGATGCGTCCAACTGGCACTGATCTGCCGCCGAATCGCGAGAAAACCCTTGTCTCAAACGAATGTTTCGGTTTCAGTCGGCCCGTGCAAACCTTTCCAGCGACGCAGCGTACGTGTCTGCCTTCAACCAGCAACGACCACCGAGTCGGTCGTCTTCGTCGACAACTCGTAAACGGCGGCACACCACCAGCGCAGGTACGTCGGACGGCGGAGGCCTTGCTCGCAGTGTCCGCTAATCGGGCCTGGCTGCGTAATGCCCATCACATCCCTCGGCTGCATGCTCGGAGGTTAACCCTCACGGTCACCGTGAGAATGTGTCGAATCACGGAATGTGGTTAGGGTTTCCGCATGATGTCGCAGCGAGCCCGGTGGGCTGACGTGTTCGGTCACGCCGAGTTCCGGGCGCTGTTCGCGGCCGGCGTGCTCTCCGTGGCGGGCGACCAGTTGGCACGGGTCGCCTTGTCGGTGTTGGTTTTCGACCGCACCGAGTCGGCCGGCCTGACCGCTCTCACCTACGCCCTGACCTACGTGCCGGATCTGCTGTTCGGGCCGCTGCTGGCGGGGATCGCCGACCGGTTCCCGCGGCGCCGGGTGATGATCGTGACCGACCTCGCGCGCGCCGTACTGGTGGCTGCGATGGCGATCCAGGCGTTGCCGCTGGTGGTGGTCGCCCTGCTTCTGGTGGCCGTCCAGGGGTTCGGATCGCCGTTCAACGCGGCACGGGCGGCGACCCTGCCAGTGGTACTGCCCGGCGACCACTACGTGTTGGGCAAGGCGGCCAACGACATGGTCGTGCAGTTCAGCCAGGTGCTTGGGTTCGGGACCGGTGGTGTGGTGGTCGCGGCGGTCGGCGCGTCGGGCGGCCTGCTGATCGACGCCGCGACCTTCTTGCTGTCAGCCCTGCTGATCGCGGTCGGAGTACGACGACGCCCGGTGCCGGCGCGGCACCACGATGCCGACGAGCAGCGCAGCTGGGTCCGCGACCTAGCGGCCGGCACTTCCCTGGTGGCGCATACGCCACAGCTGCGGTGGTTGGTCGTGCTGGCGATGATCGCGGGTTTCTACGTGACGGTGGAAGGTCTCGCCGTGCCGTACGCAGCCGAGATCGGCGGTGGGCCGGAGGCGGCAGGCCTCCTGCTGGCGGCGAGCCCGGCTGGAGCGGTGGCAGGGATGTGGCTCATCACCCGCTGGGGGCCAGAGATACGGATGCGGATGCTTGGCCCTCTTGCGATCGCCGCCTGTCTGCCGCTGGTGTTTTGCGCGGCAAAGCCGGGTCTGGCGATCACGGTAGTGTTGTGGACGCTGTCGGGCCTGGCCTCGGCATACCACCTACCGGCCAGCGCCGCGTTCGTCCAAGCCGTGCCGGACCACCGGCGCGGCCAGGCGTTCGGAGTCGCCAGCACGGCCCTCAAGAGCAGTCAGGGCATCGGTATTCTGGCCGCTGGCGCCGTCGCCGAACGGACCTCGCCATCCCTGGCGCTGGCCCTCATGGGTGGCGCCGGCGCACTGGCGGCCCTGGCGGCGGGCGTCGCCTGGAATCGCGCCCGCCGGACCGGGTCCAATGTCCTGGAGAACACCGGGCATTGACTACCCGGAGTGCTCCAGACAAGTGATTCGTTGAAAGCTCTGTAAAACGCGGGTTAAGAAAAAATCCACAATTACGGGGTGGTCACCACTCGTTACCACCGGTGAACCACTCGTTGCCGGGCCCGCCGGTCGGCACGAACCACTCGTTTCCGCCCACGAACCACTCGTTTCCGCCCACGAACCACTCGTTGCCGCCGGTGAACCACTCGTTGCCGCTCTGGTTGATCGTCATGGTACGGATCCTCTCGTTGTTGGCCTGCTGATGGAATGCCCCGACCTCGGGGATGACCTGACGTGAACGGGCGGTTACTATGCAGCGATAACCACTCAGATCAGATCACGTGTGAGGCCACCATGATTCTGCTTGGTCGAACCATTCTGGCGCCACCCCGCCAGTGGAAGCTTTGGTCGTTACCGAGTCCTGCGCTGGGCTACGTGCTCGGTGTCTATGCGATCTCGGTGATGGTCAGCGCTTTGGCCGTCGCTTCGACGTTCTTCGGCGAGGGCTCCGGCGTGCGGCCGTCCGAGTGGGCAGCCTTCGCCGTGCTGGCTGTCGCTTCCGTGCTGCACCTGGAGTCAGCACGTGGCATCGAGCGCCGTCGCGAGATGGCGGCCAACAGTTCGCCGTACACGAATCTGAAAAGCCTGTGGGTCTTTGCCGGGCTGCTGCTTCTCCCCTTGGTCCTGGTCGTGGCGCTGGTCGTGGTGTCGTATGGATACTCCTGGATCCGGGTGTATGGACGCAGTGTCGCGCATCGGAAGGTCTTCTCTGCCGGCACGTTCGTCCTGGCCAGCGCTACGTCCGCTGCAGTCCTGAAGGCGGGTGGTTTGCTTGCGGAGCCGCGGATGCCGACCAGCCTGTGGTCGCTGCTGGTAGTGATCGCCGCCGCGGCGACCTGGTGGCTGGTGAACTTTGCCCTGGTCGTCGGGGCGATCCTGCTCTCATCCCAGGAGGCGACCGCCCGCGGCGCGCTGGGGGATCTCGCCGACCAACTCGTCGTCGTCGCCGGGCTCGGCCTGGGTATCGCCGTCGCGGGGCTGCAGTCGTCGTACCCGTGGGTCGTGCCAGTACTGATGGTCACTGTGCTCGCACTGCACCGCGACCTGCTGCTGCCGCAGTACCAGCGCGCAGCCGCTACGGACGTGAAGACCGGTCTAGCCACACCGTCGTACTGGGCTAGTGCGGTGCCGGCCGAACTGGCGCGGGCCGAGACATTACGCAGCACGGTCGGTCTGCTGATGCTCGATCTGGACAGGTTCAAGGTCATCAACGACACGTACGGCCACCCGGCCGGGGACCGCGCCTTGCGCGCCGTGGCTGAATGCGTCCGCTCCGAGGTGCGGCAGGGCGACTTGGTCGCGCGGCTGGGCGGCGACGAGCTCGCCGTGCTGCTGCCGGGCGCAACCGAGGCGGAAGTGCTGGAGGTCGCCGAGCGGATCCGCGCCCGGCTGACCGGCCTGGCCGTCGTCGTTGGAGGCCTCGAGCGGTCCGAGGTCATCAATGGCATACCGGCCTCGATGGGCGCGGCCGTTTACCCGGACGTCGCCGCCACCATGGACCAACTAGTGCTGGCCGCTGACAACGCCCTGCTGACTGCAAAGCGCTCCGGCCGGAACAGAATCGTCACGGCCGCCTCCGTTCAATCCGACTCCCACGGCCTGCCGGTAGGCACCGAGGACGAGGCCTAGCGTCGCATCACGCGACACTAGTGTGCTCTTCGTTGACACCCTCGATCATGCCGCGGCCGCCAGTCCGCAGACGACCATCTGCTCGGTGCCAACGTCTTGGCCTGCATGAGCTTCCAGTCGGCTCTGACCGGCCATCCCGGCGACGGCATCGCCTTGGCCGAAGCCGCCCAGGACAGCATCAAGAATGCAGGCGTGCCGCGAGTGAAGGCGATGATCGCTTCACGGGAGGCCGGAGCCCATGCGAAAGCAGGCAACCACCGGGAGTGCGTCAACGCCCTCGGTCGCGCCGAACGGTATCTGGAAGCCGCCGGCGGAAGCAGCACTGATCCAGGAGCCCTCGGTCCGGGCCCTGGACGACCAGCTCCTAGCCCTAACCTTGGTTCGTGCCGGAACAGCAACGAGTCGCGCTCGTCACCGGCGCGAACCGGGGACTCGGGCGAGAGATCGCGCGTCAGCTAGCCGTGCAGCGGATCCACGTCGTACTGACCGCCAGAAACCAAGACCAGGCAGGCGAAGCCGCGGATGCACTACGCCGCCAAGGGCTGTCAGCCTCCAGCGCACGGGTCGACGTCACCGACCCGGGCTCGATCGCCGAAGCCATCGGCGAGCTGCAGCGCATCGACGTCCTCGTCAACAACGCCGGCATCACCGACGGCGATCAACACGCCTCCACCATCCCCGCCGACGAAATCCGCCGAGTGCTCGAGATCAACTTGCTCGGGTCCTGGCTGTGTGCCGCTGCAGTCATCCCGATTATGATCAACCAGCGCTACGGTCGAGTTGTCAACATCAGCAGCCGTCTCGCATCACTCGCCACAATGACCAGCGGGACCGAGCCGGCTTACCGCGTCTCCAAAACCGCGCTCAACGCGCTCACCCGAGTTCTTGCCGCCGACCTTGTCGGCACCGGCGTATTGGTCAATGCCTGCTCCCCCGGCTGGGTCCGCACCGAACTCGGCGGGCCCCATGCACCAATCACAGTCGAACAGGGCGCTGTCACTCCAGTTTGGCTCGCCACCCTGCCCGACCACGGGCCTACCGGGGGATTCTTCGCCGACAGCCGCCCCGCACCCTGGTAGCAGCTCTGGCGGACGGGAGATCGTGTCGACATGCATCAACTGAAGTTGAGGTCAAGGCCGAATCTTCGGTGGCACGGCGTAATCTGCTTTCGATGCTCGATGCTGTTTTCGTTCCTGCCGATCCGCCGCGAGCGGGTCGGTTTGTCCTGTACGGCGGCGACCTGGCGGCTGCGGGTGAGTCGGCCGACGGCCGGGTTGAACTGGTGCTACCCCGTGGCCCCCAGGTACGACGGACCACCGTCGCCGCGCGGCTGCTCACGATCGAGGAAGCCCTCCCCTTACTCACTCGACCGCCGTCAGACGACGCCTCCGCCAGCTACCGCGCCTGGTCTGCCGCGGCACTAGCCGGGATCGGGCTGGTCGCTCGCGGCCGGCTGGTGCCGGACAAGAGCCCCACCGGGTACGGCGCTTGGCGGGTGGCGCCGCTCGATCCGGCGGATCACGGCTGGCTGAAGAACCTCGGAGCAGCCATGCCGGCCCGTGCCCACGCCGTACCGGTGGAAGGGTCGCGTCCGCTGCGGCTGGCTGATCCGGAGCAGCTCGTGCGGGCGTTCTGGGATGCGATCGCGGACACGTTGGTGAGAACACCCGCGGCCAGCATCGCCGTACGGGGTGGTGCTGTGGCATTTGCCGGGGTGGAGCCTGCCGAGGTGACCGGGCCGACCGACTGGCTGGGCGAGACCGCCTTGGCCGAGGAGGCGGGTGCGCGGCTGGTGCTGCGGATCGAACCGCCTGAAGACGACTCGGAGTTCAAGGCGGTACTGCAGCTGCGCAGTGGGGCCGACCCGAGCCTCTTGGTGGATGTGGCTGACATGTGGACGGCGCCGTCCGCCGTACTGGCTGCGCTTGGCGAACGGGCCGAGACCGATCTTCTGCTGGCGTTGCGGCGAGGTGCGCGGGTATGGGCGCCATTGGGCGCGGCCTTGCGCGATGCGGCGCCGGCCGACGTTCTCATCGATGACGAGGCGCTGGATGAACTCGCTGTCGACAGTGCGGCCCTCGACGGCGCCGGGATAGAGGTGCTGTGGCCGGCTGACTTGTTCACGGGCGAGTTGGCCGTGCGTGGCGCGGTGCATGCCACGCCGACTCCGGGTGCGGTGACTGGTCCCGACTTCAGCCTGACTGACCTGTTGGCGTTCCGGTGGCGTCCGACGCTGGACGGCTCCGAGCTCACTGAGCAGGAGATCGCCGCGCTGGCCGAGGCGAAGCGGCCGATGATCCGGATGCGCGGCCGCTGGGTGCGGATCGACCAGGACCTGGTTCGCAAGCTACGCAGGGGCGGATCGCGCAAGCTGACCGGGGCCGAGGCGCTTGGGGCCGCTCTGACTGGCACGGTCGAGGTCGATGGTGAGCTGGTCGCCTTCGACGCCGATGGCGCGCTCGGCGACTTCGTTGGCAGGCTCCGCTCTGCTGCATCCGATGTCGATTCGTCCGATGCGGGTTTCGTCGAGCCCGTTGGGTTGCGGGCGACGTTGCGGGACTACCAGCGGCGAGGCGTGGCCTGGATGGCGCAGCTTGCGGAGCTGGGCCTCGGCGGGTGCCTCGCGGACGACATGGGCCTGGGCAAGACGATCCAGGTGATCGCGCTGCACCTGCACCTGTCCGCCCGCGGCCGCGGACCGACGCTGGTGGTGTGCCCGTCCACTCTGCTCGGGACCTGGGAGCGCGAGCTCGGCCGGTTCGCGCCCGACGTACCGGCTCGGCGCTATCACGGAGCCGGACGTCAGCTGAGCGACCTCGGCGCCGACGAGATCGTCCTGACGACGTACGGAGTCGTGCGTCAGGACCACCGGCTGCTTAGTGAGATCGACTGGGGCCTGGCCGTTGCCGATGAGGCGCAGCACGCGAAGAACCCGCTCTCGCGAACCGCCCGCGCCCTGCGGACGTTGCCTGCGGCAACCAGATTGGCCTTGACCGGTACGCCGGTGGAGAACCGCCTGTCGGAGCTGTGGTCCATTTTGGACTGGGCAGCGCCCGGGCTGCTCGGCACGCTGGACCGGTTCCGCCACGACGTCGCCGTACCAGTCGAGCGGTACCACGACGAGGAGGCGACCGCCCGGCTAGCGCGGGTGACCCGGCCGTTCCTGCTGCGCCGGCGCAAGATCGACCCGGGCATCGCGCCGGAGCTGCCGCCGAAGTCCGAGCGCGACGTCGTCGTACCACTGACCGTCGAGCAGGCCACGCTCTATCAAGCCGTCGCCAAGGAGACCCTGGCGAAGATCGAGGAGAGCGAAGGCATCGAGCGGCGCGGGTTGGTACTGAGCCTGCTCACCCAACTCAAGCAGGTCTGCAACCACCCGGCACACTTCCTGCACGAGCCAGGGCCGCTGCCGCGCCGGTCCGGCAAGCTCGCCGCGCTGGACGAACTGCTCGACGTGATCCTCGCCGAGGGCGAGTCCGTTCTGATCTTCAGCCAGTACGTCGAGATGTGCCGGCTGATCGAATCCCACCTGGCCGCGCGGCAGGTACCTTCGCTGTTCCTGCACGGTGGGATCGGGGTGCGCAAGCGGGAGCAGTTGGTGGAGCGGTTCCAGGCCGGTGCGGCTCCGGTGTTCCTGCTGTCGCTGAAGGCGGGCGGCGTCGGGCTGACGCTGACGAGGGCGACCCATGTCGTGCACTACGACCGTTGGTGGAACCCGGCGGTCGAGGATCAGGCGACCGATCGCGCCTACCGGATCGGGCAGGACAAGCCGGTGCAGGTCCATCGACTCGTCACGGAGAACACGCTCGAGGACAGGATCTCCACGGTGATCGCGGCCAAGCGTGAACTGGCCGACGCGGTGGTCGGCTCCGGTGAGGCCTGGCTGAGCGAACTGTCCGACGCCGACCTCGCCGAACTGGTGGAGCTGAGCACGACCCCGGCGAAGTCCGGCTCGCTGAGCGCCTATTCCCCTTCTGCCATTGGCCGATCTGCAGATCGCGACGAGCTGGGTGCGGGAGGTGTGACGACGTGACGCCTCCCTCGGAGCGGACGCCTTGGCGAGGATGGTCCCGGTCTTCCGAGAACGCCGGCAAGCCGGCGGCCAAGGGACCCGGCAGCCGCCGGCCGTTCGGCACCACCTGGTGGGGCAAGGCTTGGCTGGACGCGCTGGAGCATCGTGCGCGGCTGGACCCGAACCGCCTCGGCCGCGGCCGCTCGTACGCCCGCCGCGGCAGCGTGCTCGAGCTCACCGTCGACCCCGGCACCGTGCGCGCCTCGGTCCAGGGCAGCCGTCAGACCCCGTACGACGTAACGGTCCGGATCCGCGCGTTCGACGACACCGAGTGGGACGCGGTGCTCGACGTCGTCGCCGCGCAGATCGGCCGGGTGGCGGCGCTGCTCGATGGCGAACTGCCGCCGGAGGTCGTCGACGATGCCCAGGCAGCCGGTCTGGAACTACTGCCCGATGCCGGCGAAGTGCGGACCGAATGCAACTGCCCCGACTACGCCGTACCGTGCAAGCACTCTGCCGCGGTCTGCTTCCTGGTGGCGGATGCCCTGGACGAGGATCCGTTCGCCCTGTTGCTGCTGCGCGGTCGCCGACGAGACGACCTGTTGGCTGCGCTGCGAGCCCGACGACAATTGTCTGAGTCGTCATCGTCGAGCGTGCTCGTCGAACGGCCCGCGGGTGTCGTCGCCAAGGCGGCGTACGCGCGGGAATCGGAGCCGCTGCCATCGCTGCCGCTACCACCTCGGCCACTGGCCCAGCCTGGTGTTCCCTCGGCTGTACTGGTGCTGGATCCGCCGCTGCAGGCCGGAGTGGACGCGCGGGATCTGGTGGCGTTGGCGACGGATGCGGCTCGCCGGGCGTGGGAGCTCGCCTCCGGCGATGGTGACGGTGGTCTGAGACTGACGCGCGAGCAGGATCTGGCCCGACGAGCAGCCGGTCTGCTCGGGACGCCAGGACTGGCCGACCTAGCTCACCGTGCCGGCGTATCGGCTCGTCTACTCACGACCTGGGCCGTCGCGTGGCGCGAAGGCGGCGCAGGCGGCCTCGCAATCGCGGTCGAACCGGCCTCCGAGCCGGATGCGGCGGCAATCGCCGAAGGCCGCGATGCGCTGGCTCGCGGCGAGGCGAAGGTGAGGGTTCAAGGCAACCGGGTCAGTGCCGGGCGGCAGCAGCTTCGCCTCGGTTCGGACGGCCTCTGGTACCTCTTCACCAAGCAGTTCAACGACTGGATGCTCAGCGCTCCCCCGTCCCCGGACCCCGCAGCTCTCCTCAACCCCTGACCCTGCCCGGCCAACTGCCCAGCTGGACCCCGATACGGTCCGGCTGAATCCCCGGCACGCCGCACCCCGCCCAGCCGGCACGCCGCACCCCGCGGAGCCGGCACGCGAGCAGAGCGCAGCCGCCAGCGGACAACGCCAGCAGCCACGCACAAGCGGAGGGCACAAGCGGAGGGGCACAAGCGGAGGGGCACAACCCCACACTCCGCGACCCGGCACGCACGACCGGACCGGCACAACCCGCGCGCTCCGCAGCGCGGCTACCGGGCACGGCGCGGTCTGGCTTATGCCGGACCCCTAAGCCGCCGGGCGATCCGCACCGGGATGAAAGCCGAATCTGTATATCGGGATCGATATTCTATATCGATTTCGATATGCAACTCTCGAGCTCGACCTTCGCTCCCCACCCGTCGTGGTGCCTCCCGAACGTGGCTTGCGATCTGTCGAAGCGTCGACTGGCAGCCGAACGTCGCACCGCTGCGCGGGTGGTTCGCGATCACCAGGATCAGGTATGCACCGGCTTGAGGTCGGTGCGGGTCTGGAGTTGCTGGATGAGGCGGGCAGCAGCCTTGGCGTGGCCGTCGACCGATGGGTGGAGTCCGTCGGTGTAGTCGTCCGGGCCGAGCCAACCGTCGGTACCGACGTACAGGATGTTCGGGTCGTCGGCAGTCTTCACCGCGGCCTCGATCTCGGTCGCGTGCTTGCCACTGAAGGGGCTCAGGGCAACGATCTTGCTGCGCCCGTACGCCGCGCGGACCTGCCGCAGGTAGCTGCCGTACACCTCCGCGGTAAGTGAGTCGTCGTTGACGCCCAGGTTGAGCACGACCACGTCCGGTTGCGCCGGGCGCTCGGCCGGGGAGCCGGCGAAGTTCCAGCCGAACGACTCCGTGCCCGGTGGTACCTCGCCGTTGCCCGGCTTGACGATGCCCTGTCTGCCGAAGCCCACCTGGTACGACGAGGCTCCGAAGGCCCGGGCGGTCAAGTAGGCGTAGCTCCTCGTCCCATCAGCGCCGTCGGACTCCCGCGCGGCACTGAGCGCCCGCACCCCCTGCGTGATCGAGTCGCCGTAGAACTCCAGTCGCGGCCCGGTCGGATGACCAGCCAGCCGCAGCCGGCAACTCGCGTCGAGTACCAGCCCAGCGAACACCACCGCCGACTCGAACGGTGGATTCCACCGATTCACGTGCTCGCTGACGTCCTTGACCACGACTTCGACGTGATGCTGCCCGGGCTCAGCGGACAGCTCGATCACCGGCCGATCCACCAGGTGCAGCGTTGGTTCGGCGTCGTCGACGGAGATCCAGAGGTGCGGCGCAGCGACCAGGCCGTCCACGTCGAACAGCACCTGCAATCGGGCGCCGTTGAAGGTGAATGAGATCCGCGACCCGGAGTTCACCGTGATCGCGACCCCGGGCTGATGCCCCCACTGCCCCTCCAGCACGATCCGCGGATCCCGCGGCGCAACCACTTCACCCGGCTCGAACGACGACACCCAGCACTCCCGACTCCCGGCAATGATTCCCACCCATTCTGCCGGAGCTGAGATTCACCAACCGTCCTTGCGGGCCCGCGCCTCGAACAGCAGGATGCCCGCAGAAAGCGCGACGTTCAGGGAATCCGCTTGCCCGAGCATCGGGATCGACACCGCGCCGAAGCCCTGCTCGTGCCACACCTTGGCAAGCCCAGTTCCCTCCGAGCCGACGACGAAGGCCGTCGGACTCCCCCAGTACGCCGCCGCGCGGTAGCTGCGAGTCGCGTCCGGATCGGCGAGGTGGACCTGGAACCCGTGCCGGCGCAACCAGTCGGCAGCGTCAGGGATCTGGTCGAACTCCACCACCGGCATGGTGAGCACCATGCCGCGGCTGGCGGCGTACACGGTCGGGTGGGTCAGCCGCGCCCGCCGGCTGGTCAGCACCAGGCAATCCGCCCGGGCCGCGTCGACGGTCCGGATCAGCGTGCCCAGATTGCCGGCGTACTCGACCCCATCGGCGACGAGCACCAGCGACGACGCGTCGAAGCTGAATTCCTGCGGGCGCCAGACCGGTAGCCGAGCCACCGAGAGGAGCCCGTCCGGCCTGCCTCGACGGGTCAACCGGGCGAGCAGCTTCTCGGAGATCCGGAACACCTCCGCGGCTCGAGCGGCCACCCGAGCGGCGCAGCCCGCCGTACGGGATCCGGCCTCGGGGCACCAGAAGAAGGCGTCGATATCGGTGTTGCTGTCGAGCAACTGGCCGTGTTCCCAGCCGCCCTCCACCATGATCCGGTCGGGCGAAGCGCCTTTGCGTAGCGCAAGCAACTCGCGGATGCGTGGATGCTGCGCGCCGATGGGTAGTGCGTCGAGACGTGGCGGTGCCATGAATGAACTCCGAGCAGGAGAGGACGAGCAGAGGAGCCGGGGACGACCCACTGGTCGCCCGCACCGGCTATTGGCTGGTCGGAAGTGCGGCCCAACGGACCGCACTAACCGAGGCGTCTCTCCATGACTCGGATGGTAGTTACCGACTACTGCAACGTCACCCGATTTTTCCGTCCTCAGCTCGCAGCGGGGTCGGCAACCTCACGCCATCAATCAATACGCCAGAGGTCGAGCTCGGCCAGCCAGATGTTCCGCTCAGCCAATTGCCGTGGTGTGGCTCTCCGCGCCGCAGCGATCATCCTCGGCGTTCCAGGTGGAAGCCATGGCACGCTGAGCGCTGGGACCTTCATGGCCCAGCGCGGCCGCTCGAGGCCGGCGTCGTCCGCCGACTTCTCGCCGATTCCGGCAAGCAGCGAGTCCAACATCGGCAGACCGGATCGGGCCGGCGGCAGCTCGATGGCCTGAGCCGTCCGCTCCCGATCGCCATATAACCAGTCGAGTAGCCCGCGGATCCGCGTCCAGTCGATCCTTGGACCAGCTGGACTCTCGCTCCAGGCGTCGGAAAGGTCAGCGATCGATCGCCGATCTGCTGCCATCGTGCTGATGTCGAGACGCTGACCGGCCGCTGCGATCACCCGGTGCAGCATAGTGACGGTCGGGTCCAGGCGTCACTTCAGCCAGCAGCGCTGATGTAAGGGTCCGCTGGGCGAAGCACCATCCACGCAGGTCATTCGCGGCGCGCCTGCTGGAACCCCGGCCACTGCTTGGCGCCGATGACTAGATCGCCGATGCCGAAACTCCCGCACCGAATGGACTTACGGCCCTTTGCTGATCGCTGGGATCGCGGTCAACTGGAATCGCCACGATGCACAAGGAGGCATAGCCATGAACAGTCTGGTCAAGCGGGAACGCAGCACGTTCGCGGATCTGGTCGAATGGCTGGAGTCCGAGTTCCCGGCGTTTCCGGGCTTGCGGCCGTTCGCGGGGCTGCAGATGATGCGGGTCGAGGACTTCCAGGACGGGGACGAGTACGTGCTGCGGGCCGAACTCCCCGGGATCGATCCGGACCAGGACGTCGACATCTCGATCCAGAACGGCGTACTCACCGTGAAGGCGCAGCGCCGCGAGGAGAAGAAGGATCCACACCGGTCCGAATTCCGGTACGGGACCTTCTCCCGCACCGTCGCCCTGCCGGCGACAGCGGACGAGAGCAACGTCAAGGCGAACTACCGTGATGGGATTCTGGAGGTCCGCATCGCAATGAAGGAAAACAGGGGAGAGGCCAAGCACATCACGGTCGACAAAGGCTGAGGGACCAACCGGGGGGAGACGGGACGGAGCGTGCCCGACGGGCCGCCCCGATCGTCAGTTATGCCCGGCGGAAACTCATAGGCGGTTTGTCGGTGCCGCACCCTAGTCTGTCCGCATGCCGACTGATCCTGCCGTAGAAGCCATCGATCTGGTAAAGCACTTCGGTGCGAACCGCGCTGTCGACGGAGTGAGTTTCGTCGTCCCTGAAGGGTCCGTGCTCGGCCTGCTCGGTCCGAACGGCGCCGGCAAGACGACGACTGTGCGGATGCTGACCACCCTGAGCGTGCCGACGAGCGGAACCGGCCGGGTCGCCGGGTACGACGTCGTCAAGGATCCTGCGGCGGTCCGGCGCAGCATGGGCCTGACCGGCCAGTCCGCCACCATCGACGAACTGCTGACCGGTCGGGAGAACATCCGCTTGATCGGCAGGCTCTACGGGCTGCCGACGAGCTACCTGCGCAAGAAGTCCGACGAACTGCTCGAGCGGTTCCTGCTCACGGATGCGGCCGACCGGGTGGCCAAGACCTACTCGGGCGGGATGCGGCGGCGGCTAGATCTGGCGGTCAGTCTGGTCGCCTCGCCGCCTGTGCTGTTCCTTGACGAACCGACCACCGGACTTGACCCGCGCAGCCGCGCGGACCTTTGGGAGGTGCTGCGCGGCCTGGTCCGGGAGGGGACCACCTTGCTGCTGACGACGCAGTACCTAGAGGAGGCCGATCACCTCGCCGACGAGATCGTCGTGATCGACAAGGGCAAGGTGATCGCGGCCGGCACACCGACCCAGCTCAAGGACGAGGCAGGCCGGGCCAGCGTGGTCGTCACGGTCTCGTCGGCGGCCGAACTGGCGCGGGCCGCCGAGCTGCTCAGGCAGCACTCACCGGAGGTGCATGTCGAGGAGGTGAGCCGGCGTCTCACCGCGCCGGCGAGCGGCCTGGCTGACATGACCCGGATCGCCGCGGTCTTCACCGACAGCGGGATCGAGATCGACGACCTCGGCCTGAAGCGGCCGAGCCTCGACGACGTCTTCCTGCATCTGACCGGACACCGTGCCGAGGAGATCGACGAGCTGGACGCCGCCGGGACGACAAGCGAGCAGGAGGCTCTCCGATGACTGCCATGAGCGTCGAGACCACAGCCCCGATCCAGCAGCGCACCCTGTTGCAGCAGTCCCTGACCGTCGTATGGCGGAACCTGCTGCACATCCGCCGGATGCCGGAGATGCTCCTAGACGTGACGATCCAGCCGGTGATGTTCGTACTGCTGTTCGCTTATGTCTTCGGTGGCTCGATCAACGTCCCCGGCACGTCGTACCGGGAGTTCCTGCTTCCGGGCATCATGGCGCAGACCATGGTCTTCTCCTCGGCCGTGGTGGCCATCGGGCTGAACGGCGACCTGGAGAAGGGGATCGTCGACAGGTTCAAGTCGCTGCCGATCTCGCGAGCCTCGGTGCTGGTCGGGCGAAGCATCTCGAGCTTGATCCATTCCAGTATCGGCATCGTGGTGATGGCGCTGACCGGTCTGCTGGTCGGCTGGCGGATTCGCGAGGGTCTGGCGAACGCGGTGCTGGCCTACCTGGTCCTGCTGCTCTTCGGCTTCTCGATGATCTGGCTGGGCATCTGGGTCGGGTCGCTGATGCGCTCGACCGAGGCAGTCAATGGCTTCATGTTCACCGTGATGTTCCCGCTCACCTTCGTCGCCAACACCTTCGCGCCCCCGCAGAACATGCCGACGTGGTTGCGTGTCATCGCGGAGTGGAACCCTGTGTCGGCGCTGACGGCGGCCTGCCGCGACCTGTGGGGCAACGGTCTGGTCGCCGCGCCCGACGCGCAGTGGCCGATGCATCACCCGGTGGTGGCGTCGCTAGGCTGGTCGATCGTTTTCACGGCGATCTTCGCGCCACTGGCGTTGATGGCGTTCCGTCGGCGTTCGCAGGACTAGTGATGTCTGTCCACAGGTTGGGGGACCCGCTCAGGACAGCGGGGCGGCTCGCTCGATAAAGTCCCTCTTCTGCGTGGATCGCGGCAGACACGGGAGGGAGATCGATGGACGCGACATTGCTGGACGCCGAGGCCGAGGCCGCGGTGCTGCGCGTCTATCGGCAGGTCTTCGCCGTGCTCGCCCGCGAGGCCGGGGCGATGATCGTCGACCCCGAGCTGCTGGACGTCGACCAGGCGATCCTCGACGCTTTCGCCGAGGCCGGCAGCGACGGGCTGACAGTCGAACAAGCGGCGCTCGCCTGCCGGGGTTATCAGCATGACGTGATCGTCCGCCGGTTCGAGGTGCTACGGCAGTACGGCGCGATCACCAAGCTGGTGGACCGTCCGAACGAGCTGCGCCACCGGGCCGCGTTCGCGCCGTACGTGATGTTGATGTTCCTGAAACGGATGTCGGTGCAGGGCGGCCAGGCCGAGTTGCACCAACTGCTCACGCTCGAGGCGCACAGCGTCAGCGACCCGAAAGCGACGGTCGATCAGGGCCAGGCGTCGATCGAGCGGCTGACCAAGGTGTTCCGGCTGCTCGGCAACGAGCTGGCGATCCTCGTCTCGACCAGTACGTCGGCGCAACTGCGGGAGAACGCCCAGCTCGCGTGGGGCAACGAGCGACTGATCGAGCAGGCCGAGAAGGTCCATCGGATCGTGCTGGACCGCTGGCCCGAACTGCACCGCGCCTGCACCCAGCTGCGGATGTCGCTCGCCGCGTACGCCGATGCCGTCCAGCTGGCGGCTGGTCGTCTGCTCGAGCGAGCCGGTACGACGCGTGCGCTCGGGCTGTTGCCGATCGAGAACTGGCTGACGTTCACCCGGAGCAGCGAGACCGAGGTGCTCGCGGGAGTGCTCGACGGGCTGCTGTTCGATGCGGCCGCGCCCGATTTCTCCCCGGAGACGATGCTCGAGGCCGTCGAGTCTGGCCGCCGGACCGGTACGACGAGGATGGCGCCGCCGCGGCCGGATAGCGAGACCGAGGCGCCGGAATCCGCGGCGGCAACGGACCGCGAGGATCTGCGAGCCGAGGCTGAGCGAATCCTGGCCGGCCGCGAAAGGGTCAGCGTGGTCGAGCTCGTGGATGGCGCGGGCGACTGGATCACGGCCCGGCGAGTGCTTGCCGAACTGACCGCCGCGCATCTCCACGACGAGCTGGACTACGAACTTGTCTGGGCTGACGGGATGCGAATCGACCCGACGGCGGGGACCCCTTGGGCAACTCACGGCGAGTTCCGGCGGGTGAACCGATGACCTCCGGAACTACGAAGAGCCCCGACTCCAGAACGACTGCCTCCCTCGACACGGCGAATGTCGAGGGAGGCAGCAGGTACAACGCGTTGTGGTGGGCCAAGGCGCAGTCGGCCGGCCCGCTGCAGGTGACGCCGGATACCCCGGCGGTTGCCGGGTTGACCCGCGCAGCCGAGCCGGATGGCCGCACCGTATGGATGCTGCCGACCCTGCCAGACGGAGCAGGCCACGGCCTCCTCGAAGAACTCGGCACTCCCCCAGTCGCCGTCGAGCAGCCTAACGAGACCGCTCGGGTGCTCGCGATCTGCGTGACGTGTTGCTGGCCCGACCGCAGCGGACCAGCTTGGCCTGGCGTGATCGGGACACTCGCACAGATCAAAGCCGTGTACGCCGGATTGCGCGGCCGGCCCGAGCAGTCGAGCGACCTGACGCTGATCATCGGCAGTCTGCGGAGGTTGCACGCCACCAGTTGGCTGATCTGGAACGAGAAGGCCGGCGAGGTCCGACTCGGCCCACGCGTGGTCGCCTGGGGCCCGAACCAGCTCGCCGGACTCCGAGAAATCTGCCGCATCCTGCCCGACCCGCCACGCGCGGTCGTCGTGCCCGCACCGCGACCACCCGAGGTCGCACCAGACGAACTGCCGGACGAGCACTCGCCCAAGGGCGAAGCCGCCGATTCGGCTGAAGAGAACGTCGCGGGAGTGGGCGGAGCGGCGTACCGGATGGGCGTTGAGGACGACACGACTGGCACCGGAGCGGCGCACAGGGTGAGTGTTGAGGACAACGGAGTCCGCGGCGGGTCGGCGTACGAGGTGAGTGTTGAGGACAACGGAGTCCGCGGCGGGTCGGCGTACGGGGATGGCGTTGAGGACGACCCGACCGGCGCCGGAACCGCGCACGGAACGAGCACCGAGAACAACCCGACCCGCGACCGAGCAGCACACGGAACGAGCGCAAAGAACAACCCGACCAGCGCCGAAGCCGAGCACGGCGCCAGTGCTGAGGGAGTCGCGATCGGCGGCGGGGCGGCGTATGAGGACGGGGTGGACCGGTGACCTCGTCGCACGCCTTGTTCGATCCGTTGTTGCAGGATTTGACCGGTCGGAGCCGGGACGAGGTGCTGGCTGCGTTCAGCGCGGTGCAGTACGCGGCGCATCCGGTGCCTGAGGTGCAGTTGGCCGGGCTTCGTGATGTCACGTTGCGGCGGCAGGTGCAGAAGATGCTGAAGCTGATCGGTCGTACCTTGGTCCAGGTCGACGGCACGCACTGGACGGCCGGTTATGCCGACGACGTCGCCGAGACGCTGGCCGCGCAAGGCTGGCAGCCGTTGTCCGTCGTGGATCGTGCGGTGCTCGTCCTGGTGCTGGTGCATTCGGTGGCGATCCCGCGTAGTGAGGGCGTTCTGACCGGCGACAGCTGGAAGTCTGCCCGTCCGACGACTGTCGACGAGTTGCGGACGGCCAAGATCAGCAGCGAGGACCGTCGGCTTGCGCTGCAGCGGCTCCGGGCCGCCGGGTTGGTCCAGTTGTCCGGCGACCACTCCGGCGGGCCGAGTTATGTGCCGGGACCGCAGTTGCAACGACTTACTCCGGCCGCCCGGCGTCGACTGCAGGATCAGCTGATCCTGGCGGCCGCACCGGCCAGCCCGATCGCGGCGGCCATCCGCGCCAGGACCGGTGCCACTGAAGGCGCCAGGACCGGTAGCACTGAAGAAGGAGCGGCATGAGTACACCCACCCCGGCTGAGGACGGTCCGTTCGACATCCTCGGCTCGAAGGTGCTGCTCGGGGTGCAGGTCGTCGACCTGTCCCGGCTGTCGACACATCCGATCCCGATGGTGGGCCAGGGCCTCGTCACCGTCGCCGGCCAAGGCCCGACTGACTCCAACGGCGCCGGCAAATCATCTTGGATCGCCGCGCTGAGCCTGCTGCACGCCGACGACCAATGGCGCCTCACGAGCGGCGCTCCGGGTGCGGCCGAGTTGCTGTTCACCGCCGAGGCCGCTGGCCAGGAGGGCAACTGGTCGAACGTCGACCGCGGCTACATCGTCGGCGTCTTCTCCGAACCGGGCCTGACCGAGCTGGCTGAGATCGAAGCGGCCGCGATCACCGTGTGGATCCGCATCAACCGCAAGGCGTCGTACCTCGACCTGCGCTGGAAGAGCGGGCTGCACGTCCCGTACGGCGCGACCGAGGCCGAGCGGGCCGCCGGCGCCGATGCACTCTGGACGGCACTTCCCCACTCCAACGGCCGCACCGACTTCCATGCGAACAAGCTGTCGCAGGTCCTGTACGGCGGCCAGGTCCGCTGCGTGTCCTTCCTCTCCACCTCAGTGCGCTCCAGCCCGACGGCGAACCTGCTGGCAGAGCCGTTGAACGAGCTCGGTCCGGCCCGAATCTTCAACGCGATCGCCACTCTGACCGGACTCGACCACGAGCTGGAACAGGAACAGGCGCACCGGTCGGCAGAGCACACCCAGCGGGAGGCGACCAAGCAGGCGTCGGCCGACCTGCAGCGCTGGGAGCAGGAGATGGCCACCGTTGAGACAGGCATCCTCCAGCGCGCGGCGGCGCGCTCGGCGCTGGCGGACGCTCGCGAGTCCTGGCGGGCGCGGTGTGCGCGGCACTTGGTCGACGGGGCCGTGCGCAACAGCGAGATCCAGCACGAGCTGGCCGAGCTGGATCTGCGCGTAGCTGAGCAAGAAGCCCGGCGCGAGGCGGTGGACGGCGACATCGAGGCCTTCGGCAGCGAGGAGAACCTCCTCCGCGAGGTGCAGCTGACCCGGCAGGAGCGCGACCGGCTCGATGCTCGTGACCGCGAGCTGGATCTGGCCCAGCGTTCGGTCCGGGAGCAACTCGAGCGGCTCGGGCAGGAGCACCGCAAGCTGCTCGACGCGGGTCGTTCCGCCGATGGCCGGGACTTGTCTGCGGCGGCTGCTGAACTGGATGGGGCCCGAGCCGCCTTAGAGGAGCAGATCGGTCGTGACCACGCGGCTCGTACTGCCGTCGATTACGCCGCGGCTGAGTTGCGCGAGGCGGAAAGCGGCCAGACCGTGGCGGCTCCGCAGCAGCAGGTGCTGGAGAACGTGGGAATCGAGTGCGGGGCTCTTACCGACATCACGGAGCTTCGCGAATCCGATCGGGCCGAGTGGGAGCCGCGACTCGCGCCGTACCGCGAAGCCGTGGTGATCGGGTTGGACGACGCCGCGCTGGCCGCCTCGGCTCTGGCCGACGCCGGGTATGCCGGCTCACTGCTGGTCCTCGCCAATCGACCTGGCCCTCGCATCAAGGCCGGATCGGCCAAGGGCGGATCGGCCAAGGGCGGTCCGGCCTGGGGCGGTCCGGCCAGCGCTGACAAGCGATTCAAGCTGGACGCCTTCTACGCTGCGCTCGCCGAGCGATCGGCGAAGGAGGTCATCGACGACGCCGCCGGAGTCGTGGCCGTCGGGCAGTTCGACGAGCCGATCACTGGCCGCACCGCCCGGATCGAGGCTGCTCGTCGCAGGCTGACAGCTTGTGAGGAGGCCAGGGCTGCCGCCTCAGCCGCCCTGGACCAGGCCCGCGCTCGTGTCGACCAAGCAGAACGTCGTACGACGGCTGCCCGCGCGCTCGGGACTGCTGCGGCTGTGCAGGAGCAGATCCTCGGACTACGCGAGGCCAACGACCGGCACGAGAACGACCGGTTAGAGCTGGCTCCTCTGTTGCAGGCAGCGAAGGAGGCAGCCGAGGCTGCGGCCGGCCAGCAGTTGGTCCGTGATGAGCGACTGAAGAACCTCGACGCGACCCGCCGTGACCACGACCGCATCCTCGACGACCTCAGCGGCCGCCGCCTGACCCTGATCGAGGACCAGACCGGCCTCGACCTCACCAGCCGGACGACCGCCTGGGGCGACTCGGCTGCAGCTGCCGAACAATTCCTGCTCGACCTGCCGGACGACGCCCAGCGTCAAACCACCGCGGACTGGAATCATCAGGCCTGCACCCAGCTCGACGACGTCATACGCCGCTGCTTCCCGAACGCACGGTCCCGGGAAGAGATCCCGTCGGAGCTCTGGGAGATCCTTAACGGCGGGGAGGGCTGGGCCAGTGGAACGCTCGGCATCCGCGTCGGTCTGGTGCCGGCGCTGCAGCGCACTCTGAGCAGCCACCTCGCCCAGCACGAGACGTTCGACAACCTCCAGCAACAGCAGATCGCCAGCCAGCGCGCCGAGCGCAACGCCGCACTGGAGCGTGCCCGCGAAGGCCTGGGCGAGGCCGAGAGCACCGCCCGGGCCCACCGCACGTCCCTTGCCGACGGCATCAAGTCCCGGCTCCGGCTGGTGTCGACCGAGTTCGACCGCCTGGACCAGCAGTACGGCGGGTACGGGGCGAAGCTGGAATATCCGGAGCCTGACCCGCCGGCGGAGCCCGACAAACCGTGGCGGTGGACCGTGACGCCCAAGTGGCGCCGGTCGGAGGGCGGCCCGTTCTCGGCATTCAACGTGAAGGGCAACACCGCGCAAATGGACGAGAAGGCGGTCAAGCTCGTCTGTGCCGCGGCGCTGGCGGGTGGCAGCGACCGGCCACTGCTGCTGATCCTGGACGAGCTGGGCCGGAACCTCGGCAGCCAGCACAGGCGGGAGGCTGTGGCGTTGTTCGAACAGATCGGCCGCGACCGGAACATCACAGTCATCGGTGCGCTGCAAGACGACATGGAGCGGTACGCGCTGTCGGCGTCGCGGCTGTACGTGAAGCTGCGGCGGAGCTCCGACACGATGGCCTACAACCAGGCGCCGGTGATCAAGGGTAACGAGGAGAACAGCGCCCGGGTGGAACTGCTCCGCGACTGGCTCAACTCCTACCGCGGCCCGACGCCCACTCTCGAGCTGATGGAACCGACGTTGGACGCGGAGGTGGAGGTGGTCTGAGGATCTCCGCCGTCCTGCGAAGGTGTGGGCTCCGGCCAGATTCGGTCCGTGCCAATCCGGCGAGGTCACCTCGGGGGCTTTCGACGGGAGCCTGCCGAAATCCGACCCCGCTGATCAACGTGATCCGAGGCGCGTTCACACTGAGGGCGTGACGTGTCAGCAGTTCTGGAACCCTGCACGGCTGAACTGTTCACTCCGTGTAGGCGGAGCTCTGGCCAACCCCTCGCAGAGCGGCGTACCGTCCGGAGGACGGGTCCAGCGAACTGTCGAACGGAGGGCGTGAGATGGCGTCTTGGCTGCTTCGTGCCCAATGGGCCCATCTCGACCAGACCGTCGAGGAGCGTGCGCTCCGGGTCGGTCGCACCCTGACTGCCGTGGCAGTTGCCTTCCCGGACGTGTACGCCTGGACCCAGGACGAACGCTGGGCGTGCCACGCGCTCGAATCCGACGCGGCAGGGCTGCTGCATGAGATGGTCGACGCCACCACGAAGGTCCTGTCGAACGGATCCAGTACTACGAGACTGCACCTGGAGAGCACCGGCGAGCTGCCCTGGCTGTTCGACTTGTCGATGGGTGGCACCATCACCACGGCCTCGGATCAGCTCACGCTGCACTGGACCGACGATGAAGCACTGGTTCAGTCGGAGCTGTTCGCTCAGGTACTGCGGGCAGTGGTGACGATCTGGGAACCGGATTGGGCGAGCATCGCCGACACCGAGCTCGCCGCCGCAGCCGGCGTCTTCCGCCGTGGGATTCCGATGGTCGGATGGCTTACGTATATCCGCGGCCTGGTAGCGGGAGCACATGGGATCGACATAGAACTCACGCCGTTCGAGCACGGAACCTTGCTCCGGGCACCGGTCACGCCGGCTGAGCTCACTCCCGTGCACGTGTGTGCCGCGGCGGCTCTGGTCGGAATCGCTCCCGAAGGGGTCTGACTCTCTAGCTGTGCACCGTGCTCCGGGGACTGCCGCCGCACCACGGCCGGGCCAAAACTCTTGGCACAAATGTTAAGGGCCACCCGTGTGGGTGGCCCTTAACAGTGTGAATGTCCGGCGACGTCCTACTCTCCCACGACCTCCCGGTCGCAGTACCATCGGCGCTGGCGGGCTTAACTTCCAGGTTCGGAA
>JAWWPC010000132.1:0-3299 GCA_033851055.1 Kribbellaceae bacterium
TTCGTGGGTGTGGCTTAGTTGAACGAGTCGCCGCAGGCGCAGGAGCCGGTCGCGTTCGGGTTGTCGATAGTGAAGCCCTGCTTCTCGATCGTGTCCACGAAGTCGATCGACGCACCCTTCAGGTACGGCGCGCTCATCCGGTCGGTCACGACGCTGACGCCATCGAAGTCGGCCACCACGTCCCCGTCGAGCTGACGCTCGTCGAAGAACAGCTGGTACCGCAGTCCGGAGCAACCGCCCGGCTGCACGGCGACCCGCAGTGCTAGGTCGTCGCGACCTTCCTGATCCAGCAGCGCCTTCACCTTGGCGGCCGCCCCGTCGCTCAACAGGACACCGGAGGCCGTCGTGGTTGCCTCAGCTGTCTGCACTGCCTCGGTCTGCGCTTCAGTCATTCCTGACTCCAGTCATCTGTGATGTCAGCGCCCGGCCTGTGGGCAGGTGGCCGCGCGCGGAAGTTCCGCTGTCACCCCGTGCCAACAACCGCCGGTCCGGGACCATTCCCATGGTCGCACACCAGATTCACGGATCAAGCCGCCGACCCACTCGTCGGACGCTCAACGGACCCAGGTACGGGCGACCCGCTCCGCGACCAGGGCCAGCGAGCCCTGCGGATCCGCGAACGCCTGCTCCTCACCGACCGCATCCACCAGTGCGTACGCCGACTCGACGCCCATCGTGCGCATCTCCCGAGCCCCGATCAGCACCTTCCCGGCGAGCACCACGCAGGGGCGCATCGCGTCGTTGGCGACCTTGGCCACGCCCGAGATCACCTTGCCGTCGCGGGACTGGAAGTCGAACGCACCCTCGCCGGTGAGCACCAGATCCACCTGCCCGGCCTTCACCTTCAGTCCGGTCAGCTCGGCCACCAGGTCGATACCCGACACCCGTTCCGCGCCAAGTAGCAACAGCGCGTAGCCGAGACCGCCGGCTGCTCCCGCCCCCTTGGCATCGGCGGTCTTCCGCCCGGCCAGCTCGGCGAACCCGGCCAGCCAGCCGTCCACCTCGGGCTTCCGCTCGTCGGCGATGCCCTTCTGACTGCCGAACACGTTGGCCGCGCCGCGCAACCCAAGCATCGGATTCTCGACGTCACTCGCCGCCACGAACTCGATCCCGGCCGTCCTGCTGCGTGCCGGTTCCAGATCCACCGCGCTCAGGCCGGCCAGCCCAGCCGCGCCCGCATCAAGGCTGCCGCCAGTCCCGCTGGCTCCGAGTGCAGCCAGCAGTCCCGCACCGGCATCGGTGGTGCCGGACCCACCCAGTCCGAGGATGATCCGCTTGGCACCAGCGTCAACCGCCGCGGCGATCAACTGCCCGACGCCGTACGTGCTCGCATCCTCCGGCCGACGCTGCGCCGGCTCGACCAGATGCAACCCGCAGGCCTGGGCACTCTCGACGTACGCGGTCTCACCCGCAACCAACACGGTCGCCGGAACCTCATCCCCGAGCGGACCCCGGACAGTGACCGACAGCAGGCTGCCGGCGACAACCGCCGACAACACGTCGATGAAGCCCGGTCCACCATCAGCCATCGGCGCCACCAGCACCTCGGCATCCGGGTCACGCCGCCGCCAGCCCTCCTCGATCGCAGCCGCGGCCTCGACGGCGGTCAGGGTGCCGGCAAACTTGTCCGGAGCAATCAGCACGCGCATGCCGCCCATCCTCCCCCACCAGCCCCCTCCTCCGCGCCAGGTGCCGGCGTGGGTCCCGGAGCCGACGCCGAGACCGGTGCCGGCGCCGGCCAACCGACCCCCGCACCTCAGACACCCCGCACCCTCGTACACCCGGCGCACCCCGCACACCTAGGCACCCGGGCACCTCTCGCCTCACGTGCACTCCCGACCCTTCATACACCCCGGCCACGGGCACCACGTGCGTCATACACCCCGGCCACGGGCACCACGTGCGCCTCTTGTACCTCGCGCACGGGCACCACGTGCGCCTCTCGTACCTCGCGCACGCGAGTGCGCCCGCCCCTGACCACAACTTGGAGGTAGCCCAGCTACGCAACCGGCCTCGGGCCGACCTCGGCTAGGTGCCCCGATAGCGGCTTGTCCCACCGATAGCGTGCTACAACCTGCTATCGGCGACAACGACCCGATATCGGTGCAACAACCCGCTATCGGGTACTCCCCCGCGGGGGTTCGGCAATCCCCTGAATCCGTAGAGACTTGAGATTTGTTGTTTCGGTTGTTGGCCGGGTTCCCGCTGGTTGCCTGGGGAGCTCGCCCGGAGTCGGTGTCAAGGCTGGCCGGAGGCCACCCGGAGGGCTTGGCCTTGACGTCGACGAGGACGAGGTCAGACTCGGTGTGCGGGATCCGGTCGTTCATGCTGCCTGATGGTGTTCTGGCTCGTGGTCGGCCTGGAGGGTGAGTTCGTAGGTGATCGGGGAGCGCATGCCGAGCGCGGAGTGGCGCCGGTCGTGGTTGTACTCCTCGATCCAGGCGGCCACCCGGGTGTGGGCCTGCGTCTTGGTGGTGAAGTGTTCGAGCATGCGTAGTTCGAACTCCACGGTGGAGTGCCAGGATTCGATGACGGCGTTGTCGAGTGCCGATCCGGGCCGGCCCATCGACTGGCGCAGGCCCAGGCGTTCACAGGCGGTGCGGAACCGGCCGGCGGTGTACTCGCTGCCCTGGTCGGTGTGGAAGATGACGCCGGCGATGGCCTGTTTGCCGCCCCGGACGGCGACGGCCATCGTCATCGCGCCGTCGGCGAGCTCGGCGTCGTGGTGCTCGCCGAGGGCGAACCCGACGATGCGGCGTGAGCCCATGTCCAGCACCGAGTCCAAGAAGAGCTTTCCCTCGTCGGTGACGATCTCGGTGCCGTCGCCGTACCACTTGCGGTTCAGCTGTTCGGTGCCGAAGTGACGCCCGATCAGGTCCGGTGCCCGCCACCTGCCCCGGCCGGAGCGGGTGGTCTGCTTGCGGCGGCGTTTTCGCCGGGCCTGCAGACCGAGCTCTCGCATCAGTTCGGCGACGGTGTTCTCGCTGACCCGCCAGCCCTCATCGCGCAGATCCGCGGTGATCCGGGGCGACCCGTAGGTCCCGTGATGCGTGGCGAACAACCGCCGGATCGCCAGCTTCAGCTGTTCGCGCCGGGCGTGCTGGGCGGAGGCGTCGCCGTGGCGCCATTTGTAGAACCACGCCTGGCTGACCCCCAGCGCCCGGCAACTGGTCGCCTGCGGCACCCGGTGGGTGTCCCTCTGGGCAGCGATGAACCCGGCCACGGCTACCGGCCCATCGCATCCTTGACCCAGAGGGCCACCGAGCGCTTGAGGACATCACGCTCCATCGCCAGCTCCG
>JAWWPC010000090.1:0-31471 GCA_033851055.1 Kribbellaceae bacterium
GGTGCTCCCGTCCTCGTGCCCCAAGGCCGAGAACGCCGCCGTCCGTGGCGGCGCACCTGTGCCCTCCGATCGACGGGGCCACCAGCGTCGCGAAAGCTGACGCCCTCGGCGCGGATATCGTGCACGCCCGGCGCCCGGGCTTCACCGGAAAGCTGTGCATCCACCCCGCCCAGGTCCCGGCGGTCACCACCGGATTCGCCCCCACCGAGGACGCGGCTACCGCGCCGAGACCATGGCCCCCTCACGACTACGGCTGGGGCTACCGTGTCGCAACTTCGGCTCGATCAGCTCGGGCGCTGGCATCCCTATCGACGTACCGCGGACCAGTGGCTGCCCGCGGGTCCTGCCGACCGGGATCCGACCAGCCTGCTTGCCGTACCGGACGAGCTTGGCGCCAACCGTTGCGCCACGTGCGGTTCCCCGCGCGGTTGCAGCTAGAGGATCTTCCGCTGCTTGGTGATGGTGCGCACTGATCAATAGCACGGCCAGTCGGAGATCGCCGCAGATGTCCCCAGAAGAACTGGCACCTGGTCAGACAGACACTCGGAGGCTAGTGCCATCGCTGTGAGTCTCGCGTGCCCCTCAAGAACCACAAGCGGACAGTCTGCACCGCTGCGCACGCAAATGATCGGCTCCCAGGTGGCTCCTTCCTGTAGGGACTCTGCGGCAGCGAGGAAATGTCCAGTGGGCATGCGGCCGAAGACCAGGCCTCCGCGGCGGATGAATCGGGCGGCGTCCGTTGGTCGCCGGGTTCCGGTGGTCAGTGCCGTCCAGTAGCTGTAGTCGATGTAACGCACGTTCAGCAGTTCGGATGGCGACAGCAGTACATGCTGCCAGCTGACCTCGTCAGGGAAGCCCTCGAACAGTTCGCGACTCTGGCGGTAGCCTCGGAACTCGCCCAGTACCCGACGTCGCTGCTCATTCTCCTTTGAGTCGGAGAGGTTCGCGTTGGTTAGAAGCGCCCTCGAGTGACCGTTCCTTGCCAGCACCCGCGTGAGGGTCGACCCAAACCGCTCCGAGTTCAGTTCGCCGACGAGAAAGCTCGCGACCATCTCTGCCTCTGAGGCCGCCCCAATGATTCGCATGTTTCCATCCTGCCGACCCACCTACTCCGGTGGCCTGCCGCGGTGGGTGGGTGGGGTCGACGGTCACATGCTGACTCTCGAATCCCGCATGGTTCCGATAACGATCGCTCCCGGCGTTGCGCGCCGACCTCCAGCCGAGTGATGTTCTGGCATTGTCCGACGATGTTGAAGAGCGTCGACCCTGATCAGGAAAGTTGGGCAGCTTCCTGCAGTGCGGGCAGATCCGCTGATCGATGAGTGCAGCGCATAAACTGCGCTGCGCTGAACTGGCCGCAGCTCCGAGCCGACGCTCGCCGCTGGGGCAGGTCAGTCGGTGGTTCGCGTCCAGTCGGGCCGTTCCAACTCCGCGATGAGGTCGTCAAAGGCGACCCGGTCGCTGTCCGTTCCGGTGTGCGGCCGGCTGAACCAGACCGCGTACTGCGCGAGCTCGTCCAGGCGCCACTCCAGGTCAAACAGCTCGATCATCTCCCAGTCCGGCGCGGCCAGCTCGGCGTAGCCGGAGCCGACCAGGGTGCCCAGGTCACGCTCCCGCGGTGCTCGGGCGAGCGATTCCCAGTCGACGAAGACGACCCCCTGGTCGGTGACGAGTTGGTTGGCGGTGTGCGGCTCACCGTGCGTCGGCACCCACGGATGTTCGACGGCACGGCGACTCAGTTCGTAGTAGGCGTCCGTCCAGCCTCGGATCGCGTCGATCCGCTGGGCCAGAGCGCTCCGGGCACGTTCGCCGTAGGGACCGGTCTGCCACGGGCTGCGCAGCAGGTCGGCCAAGGAGTCGCCGAAATCCTCTCCGACCCGGGGTCGCCAGCTCGGGATGCCCGCGGGAGGGGTCGTGGCGTGCAGCCGGGCGAGCGCTTCGGCGTTCTGCCGAGCCAGGCCGTCGCTGTCGATGGGGCCCGAGCCAGCCGGCTCCCCGTCCGTCCATGGCACACAGCTCACTCTGCGGCCGGCCAGCGGAGCCGTGCAGCGACCCTGGCGATTGGGCACGGATGCCACGATGAACTCGAGCCCGACCGCGGCCAGCTCGCCCGCCGCGGTATAGGCAGCCTCGAGCGACTCCGCCGAATGACGTCGGCCGAGGCTGTCGAGCGTGACGAAAAGTCGCGGTGCCCCGGCCGACGAGACCCGCCAGTGATGCGCTCCGAAACCGACCGGCAGGTGTTCGATCGCGTCGACGTCGATCGCCCAGCGCGTTTGGACGGCATCGAGGATAGCGTCGGCTGAGACGAAGTCCGGCGGTTCACGCATGGGTGCAGCCAAGCACATCGGATGGGGCATACGTCATGTCCTGCTCACCAGGTGCCACATCGACGACGCACCGGCGCTGGCGCTGGGGCCGTGCGCTGTTCTGCCGGTCTTCCAGCGCCAAGGGATCGGTGGCGCCGTCATCCGGGCGGCGGCCCAGGAGGGGGTCCGTGAGCGCGGCGAAAACCTGGTCGTGCTGCTCGGGCATGCCGACTACTACCCGCGGTTCGGATTCCCGCCTGCCTCGTCATTCGGTATACAGGCACCGTTCGAAGTGAACGACGAGAACCTGATGGCGATCGTCCTCGACGAGTCCCGGCCGGTGCCGACCGGGACTATCCAGTACCCGGACGCATTCGGGGTTTGAGCCCCCGTCGCCCAGCCGTGGGAGCGCGTTTACGGCTCGGAACGGTGCGTGTGCGCGTTCCTGGCGGCCCTTGACCTGGCCCTCGGTTGAACGATCCAACCGGATGTACGGCCGACAACGGTAAAAGGTTGAAACAAACTCGCCGGATCGCTTGCACCCACCCCTTGTATACATGAAACAGTCTACGGAATCGCTCATCCGGAGGACGAAATGCCCCGTCGACCCTCGTCGTCACTGAACCGCTCCCTCTCGGTGCCACGGCTGCGCGCAGGCGCAGTCCGGACAGCCGTTGCTGTGATCGCCCTGGCCCTGGCCGGGACCGCTTGCTCATCGGTCCAACCCGCCGCGGACCAGTCGCAGAACCAGACCACCAGCCAGGACGTCTTCGGCGAGCCCGCGGATGCCGCGCAGGTGAAGGACGGCGGCACCCTGACGGTGGCGCTGTCCGCCGACCCGGACAAGCTGGACCCGACCCTGTCCCGCAGCCTGTACTCGCGGTACGTGTTCCACACGATGTGCGAGAAGCTCTACGACCTCGGCCCGGACGCGAAGATCGTGCCCCAGCTCGCGACGGCGCTGCCGACCATCTCGTCGGACGGCCTCAGCCTCACCATCCCGTTGCGCCAGGGGGTGAAGTTCGCCGACGGCGGCACGCTCGACTCGGCCGCGGTGAAGACCACGATCAACCGCGGGCTCACACTCAAGGGGTCCGGCCGCAAGAGCGAGTTGGGACCGATCAGCTCGATCGAGACGCCCGACCCGAACACCGTGGTGATCAAGCTCTCCAAGCCCTTCGCTCCACTGACGGCCGCGCTCGCCGACCGGGCCGGCATGGTTCTGAGTCCTACGGCGGTCGCCAAGCTCGGCGCGAACTTCTCCACCGCCCCGGTCTGCGTCGGTCCGTTCAAGTTCGCCAGCCGGGTGGCGCAAAACTCCATCAAGGTGGTCAAGGATCCGCTGTACTACGACGCCGCGAAGGTGCACCTGGACGCGATCGAGTACCGGATCATCACCGACTCCAGCATCCGCACGGCCAACCTGAAGTCCGGTGACGCCCAGGTGGCCGACTCGTTGTCGGCCCAGGACGCTCCGACGCTGCTGAAGGACAGCAGCATGACCGTTCTACAGTCCGACTCGCTCGGGTATCAGGGCCTCACCATCAACGTCGGTAACGCCACCGGCATCGACAACCCCGCGAAGACGCTCGACACCCCGATCGCGAAGGACCCGCGCATCCGGCAGGCTCTGGAAGCCTCGATCGACCGGGAGGCGCTGGTGAAGTCCCTCTTCAACGGGTTGAACACCGTGGCCTGCTCGCCGATCTCACCGAAGAGCGAGTTCACCTCCGACGCCGCCCAGGTCTGCCCGCCGCACGACCCGGCCAAGGCCAAGCAACTGCTCTCGCAGGCCGGCGCCACGACGCCGTACAAGATCAGCATGATCACCTCGAACAACCCCGACAGCCTCCGGTTGGCGCAAGCGCTGCAGGCGATGGTGAAAGAGGGTGGGTTCGACCTGGTGATCAAGCCGGTCGAGTACACCGCGCTGCTCGACCAGCAAGATCGCGGCGACTTCGAACTGCTGCAGCTCGGCTGGTCCGGCCGGGTGGACCCGGACGCGAACACCTTCGCCTTCGTCGGCACCGGCGGCAGCCAGAACGTTGCCGGCAACAGCGACCCGGCGATGGACAAGCTGCTCATCGACGCCCGGCAGTCCAGGGACAAGGCCCAGCGGATCCAGCTCTACGGTCAGGTCGTCACCAGGCTGCACGAGACCGACCCGATCATCTACCTGTACCGGTCGCGCAACCTCACCGGCGTCTCGAACAAGGTGAAGGGCGTCCAGACGTACCCGGACGGTGTCATCCGGACCGCCTTTGCAGGATTCGCCAAGTGAGCGCTCGGTGAGTCGCTATCTCCTTGGGCGTCTCTGGCAGTCCCTGGTGACGCTCCTGCTCGCGACGATCGTGGTCTTCCTCGGCGTCCGCGCTCTACCGGGTGATCCTGCCCTGGCGCTGGCCGGCGAGGAGCGCGACCCGGAATCGCTCCGCGCGATTCGCCAGCAGTACGGGCTCGATCAGTCGCTCCTGGTGCAGTTCTGGCGGTTCGTCAGTCACGCGGCCCGGGGCGACCTGGGCCAGTCGATCCGGACCGGCGAGAGCGTCAACTCGATGCTGCGCAGCGCTCTCCCGGTCACGATCGAGCTGTCGCTCCTGGCGATCGCCGTTGCCACTGTGGTCGGCGTCGGAGCCGGAGTGGTCGCCGCAGTACGACGTGGCCGCCCGGCCGAGTGGGCCGCCAACGCCCTTGCATTGCTCGGGTTGTCGGTGCCGAACTTCTGGCTCGGGCTGATGGCGATCCTGTACCTGTCGGTGGCGCTGGGCCTGTTCCCGGCGTCCGGGTTCGTCCCGTTCTTCAGCAACCCGGTCGACAACCTGCACCACCTGGTGCTGCCGGCGCTGATCCTCGGGACCGGACTGGCTGCGGTGATCATGCGGCAGACCCGCTCGTCGATGCTGGACGCGCTGTCGGCCGACTACATCCGAACGGCTGAGGCCAAAGGCTTGCCGCCGCGGGCGGTGATCGGCCGGCATGCGCTGCGCAACAGCCTGATCGTCGTCGTCACGATCGTCGGCCTGCAGCTAGGCGCGCTGATCTCGGGCGCGGTCGTGACCGAGCGGATCTTCGCCCTACCCGGCTTCGGCAAGCTCACCGTCGACGCCGTGTTCCAGCGGGACTACCCGGTGATCCAGGCGGTCGTGCTGGTCACCGCGACGGCGTACATCGTCATCAATCTGCTCGTCGACCTGCTCTACTCCGTCATCGATCCGCGGATCCGCGTCAGGGGTGATTCCTGATGGCTGTTGCCGACGTCACCGTCTCCCCCGGTACGCCGCTGTCCCGGCGCGGCAAGGTGGTTCGCCGGCTGCTGCGCAACCCGCTCGCTATCACCGGGCTGGTGGTGCTCGCGATCGCCGTACTGGCTGCGGTGTTCGCACCGTGGCTGGCGCCGCACGATCCGACCCAAACGCAGCTGGACCACGCCTTCTCTCCACCCGGTACGCCGGGCCATCTGCTGGGCACGGACGATCTCGGACGGGATGTGCTGTCCCGGATCATGTTCGGGCTTCGGGCTTCGCTGCACGTCGGGTTGCTCGCCGTGGCGACCTCATTGGTGATCGGGGTGCCACTAGGGCTGATGGCCGGGTACTTCCGGGCTCTGGATGCGCTGATCTCCCGTTTCACCGACCTAGTCCTGGCGTTCCCGTTCCTGATCATGGCGGTCGGACTGGCAGCCATCCGCGGCGCCAGTCTCGGCAACGCGGCGATCGCTATCGGCATCGCGCAGATCCCCGGCGTGATCCGGATCGTCCGGTCGGAGACGCTTCGGCTCAAGTCCCTCGACTTCGTCGCCGCCGCGATCGTCGAGGGCGCCGGCGATCCATGGGTGCTCGGCCGGCACATCCTGCCGAACGCAGCCTCGGTGATCATCGTCCAGGCGACGGTGGCGCTGCCGGCCGCGGTCCTGGGCGAAGCGGTGCTGTCGTTCCTCGGTCTCGGTATCCAGCCGCCGGCGCCGAGCCTGGGCACGATGCTTTCCGACGCGCAGCAGTTCGCGGCGCGGGCGCCCTGGGCCGCGGTGATGCCCGGGCTGGCGATCATGCTGCTCGCACTCGCGTTCAACATCACCGGCGACAGCCTGCGCGACGCCCTCGACCCGAAAGCGAGCCGCCGATGAACGCCCCACCGCAGGGCAACTCGGGACCGATGAACGGCGACACGCCGAGTAACAAGGGACCGACGAAGGTAAGTGGGCGGGGGGTGTTGCGGGTTAGGGGGTTGTCGGTGGGGTTCCGGACGGAGGACGGCGTGGTGTCGGCGGTGGACCGGGTTGATCTGGAGGTCGCCGATGGTGAGGTGCTCGCGGTGGTCGGCGAATCGGGGTGTGGGAAGAGCGTCACCGCGATGAGCGTGGCCGGGTTGCTGCCTCGGACCGCGACAGTGACCGGATCGGTCGAGCTGGACGGTGTTGAGCTGATCGGCGCGGACAAGCGGACACTGCGGTCGATCCGCGGCCGGGAGGTGGCGTACATCTTCCAGGAGCCGATGACCTCGCTGAACCCGGTGTTCACCGTCGGCCGGCAGATCGGCGAGGTACTGCGGACCCACGACCGGGCGTCCCGCAGCGCCGCGCGGGCCCGCTCCATCGAGCTGCTCCGGCTGGTCGGTATCCCGTCGCCCGAACGGCGGGTCGACGACTATCCGCACCAGCTGTCCGGCGGTATGCGCCAGCGGGTGATGATCGCGATGGCCGTCGCCTGTGACCCGAAGGTACTGATCGCGGACGAGCCGACGACCGCGCTCGACGTCACCATCCAAGCCGGCATCCTCGACGTACTGCGGGAACTGCGCGAGCGGCTCGGTACCAGCATCGTGCTGATCACCCACGACCTCGGCGTGGTCGCGGATCTCGCCGACCGGGTGGCAGTCATGTATGCCGGGCGGGTCGTCGAGACGGCCGGGGTGGACGAGTTGTTTGCCGATCCACAGCACCCCTACACGGCCGGGCTGCTGGCGGCTTCGCCCTCGGCCGGACGGCATGCGGGATCGCATCGGCTCAACGAGATCCCCGGACTGGTGCCGGTCCTGGCCGAACAGCCCGACGCTTGCACCTTCGCCGACCGCTGCCCCAAAGCAACAGACACCTGTACGACGACGCAGCCGCGACTGGTTGCGCGAAAGTCCGACGTATCCGGCCCGGCAGTTCACCAGGTGGCATGCTGGCATCCGGTCGGCGTCGTGCGAGACCAGCCGGTGGAGGTCCGATGACGGAGTACGCGCTGGAGCTGGAAGACCTGGTCATGCACTTCGGACCGGTCCGGGCTGTGGACGGCGTCTCGCTGCAGATCCGCAAGGGGTCCGTTCTCGCGCTGGTCGGTGAGAGTGGCTCGGGGAAGTCGACCGTGGGCCGTTGCATCGTGCGACTGCTCGAGCCGACCGGTGGCACGGTGCGGCTGGCCGACGCCGACATCACCCATCTCAACCGGCGGCGACTCCGGCCACACCGGCGGGACGTGTCGATCGTCTTCCAGGATCCGGCCGGTTCACTGGACCCGCGGCTGTCCGTCGGTGACGTGGTCGGCGAGCCGCTGCGGTTGATGCGCCGCCGGGGCGATCTGCCGGCCGAACGTCGGGACATCCCGGCCGCGGTGGCCGAGGAACTCCGTCGCGTCGGCCTTCGCCCGGAGGTGGCGCAGCGCTCGCCGCACGAATTGTCCGGCGGCCAGCGGCAACGGGTCAGCATCGCGCGAGCCTTGATCTCGTCACCCCGGTTACTGGTTGCCGACGAGCCGACGAGCGCCCTAGACGTCTCCGTGCAGGCTTCTGTGCTGAACCTGCTCGCGGACCTTCAGCGTGCTCTCGGTTTCGCCTGTCTCTTCATAACGCATGACCTCTCGGCCGTTGAGTATCTGGCTGACGATGTCGCCGTGATGTACCTGGGCCAACTGGTGGAGACAGGCCCGCGGGAGCGCATCTTCGGCGTACCCGCTCATCCCTATACACAGGCGTTGTTATCGGCGGCCCCGGTGCCTGATCCCGCGACACAGCGAGCCCGGCGCCCGGTGCTCCTTGGCGACGACCTGCCTTCGGCGATCGATCCACCGTCCGGATGCCGGTTCCATACAAGGTGTCCGGTCGCGGTGGACAAGTGCCGGACGGTGGTGCCGGAGGTCCGGGAGATCGGCGCAGGTGGTCATCGGGTCGCCTGCCACCTCGTGAACGACGACGGCACCGGCCCGGACGTGCGGGGCAACCCTGCAACACGCACAGGAACCAGCACAGGAACCAGCACCGGCAGTACTGAAGTCACGGACGATGCCATCAACGAGGGAGTTCATCGATGACGTTCACCACCCGGCCCACGCTCCGCGGCACGTTCGGGATGGTCTCTTCCACGCACTGGCTGGCCTCCCAGTCGGCGATGCGGATCCTAGAGCTCGGCGGCAACGCCTTCGACGCCGCGGCGACGGCCGGCTTCGTCCTGCACGTGGTCGAGCCGCACCTCAACGGCGCGGGTGGTGAAGTCCCCGCCATCATCGCCACCGCGGACGACCCGATGCCGCGGGTGCTCTGCGGTCAAGGCGCGGCTCCGGCCGGCGCCACGATCGACCACTTCCGGTCCCTCGGGCTCGAGCTGATTCCCGGATCCGGCCCGCTCGCCGCCGCCGTACCGGGCGCTGTCGACGCCTGGCTGCTCCTGCTGCGCGACCACGGCACCCGCCCGCTCCGCGAGATCCTCGAGCCTGCTATCGGCTACGCGCGCAACGGTCACCCGATCGTCGGCCGCGTCGGCACCACCGTCGCTACTGTCCAGGAGCTCTTCACCGAGCACTGGACCACCTCCGCCGAGTTGTGGCTGCGCGATGGCCGCCCGCCGCAGGCCAACTCGCTGTTCCGCAACCCGACGTACGCCAACACGCTCGACCGGTTGCTCACCACCGCCGAAGAGGCCGGGTCCGATCGCGTGGCCCAGATCGAGCTGGCTCGTAGCACTTGGCGCGAGGGCTTCGTCGCTGACGCGATCGACCGGTTCTCCCGGTTGCCGCACCGCGACTCCAGCGGCGAGGACCACGCCGGACTCATCACCGGTGACGACCTGGCGTCGTACCAGGCGAGCTGGGAAGAGCCGGCCACGCTCGACTGGCAGGGTCACACCATCGCGAAGACCGGTCCGTGGGGGCAGGGTCCGGCGCTGCTGCAGTCGCTCGCGATGCTGGCCGAACTGGGCGATCCGGCTGACCTCGACCTGACCGGCGCGGACGGCGTACACACCGTGACCGAAGTGATGAAGCTCGCCTACGCCGACCGCGAAGCCTGGTACGGCGACGGGTACGACGTTCCACTGAAGACGTTGCTCTCGTCTTCTTATGCGGCCGAGCGGGCAGCACTCGTCGGCTCGGAGGCGAGCATGGAGGTCAGGCCGGGGAGTCCGGACGGCCGGACGCCTGTGCTGGCGTCAGTTGCCACCGGCAACGCCAGGCTCGACGCCACGACCGGCGAACCGACCGTCGCCGATGCCATCACTGGTGAACCGACCGTCTCCACGGATGGCGCCACTCGTGGAGACACCTGCCATGTCGATGTGATCGACCGGTGGGGCAACGCCATCTCGGCGACTCCCAGCGGCGGCTGGTTGCAGAGCTCGCCGACGATCCCCGAGCTCGGCTTCTGCCTCGGCAGCAGGCTGCAGATGTTCTGGCTCGAAAAAGGCACAGCATCTTCGCTGGCGCCCGGGCTACGGCCCCGCACCACGTTGACCCCGACGCTCGTCCTTCGCGACGGGCAACCGGTCCTCGCCTGCGGCTCTCCCGGCGGCGACCAGCAAGATCAGTGGCAGTTGCTGTTCCTGTTGCGGCATCTCACCGGCGGACAGGATCTGCAGGAGGCGATCGATGCGCCTGCCTGGCACACGACCGGCTTCCCGTCGTCGTTCTACCCACGGGCAAGTCAGCCGGGCGGGCTCGTGATGGAGAGCCGACTCGGCGAGGGCGTCCGCGACGAACTGATTCGTCGAGGTCACCAGGTGACCGAAGCGGACGCGTGGAGCCTCGGTCGTCTTTGCGCGGTCAGGCGCGAACCGGACGGCGTTCTCTCCGCGGGGGCGAACCCGAGAGGTATGCAGGGTTACGCGGTTGGCCGCTGAGGGAGATCGAGCGCGGCTGCGGCGGCGGCCTCGACGTGTTGCCGGGCGGCGTCCATCGCGGCGGACCGATCGCCGGCCGCGATGGCGTCGATCACCCTGATGTGCTCGACCCACGAATGCGGCGCACGCTGCGGTGCGCCGACCCGGAACACCCAATGCACGTGGTGGTACATCGCGCCCGAGATCGACGCCAGCCACCGGTTGCCACTGATCTCGATCACTGCCAGGTGCAACGCGCTGTTCAGCTCCGCGACCCGGTCGAAGTCCTTCGCCTCCGTTGCGGCGCTGGCCTGGTCGAGCAGCATGCGTAGCCGGGCGACGTCGTGCTCGGTCGCCCGCTCGGCGGCGAGGCCCGCGGCCAGCGTCTCGAGCTGCTCCCGGACCGCGAACAGATCCCGCACGGCCGTCTCATCGATGGTTGCCACCACTGCGCCCCGGCGCGGCAGGATCTGGACGAAGCCCTCGGTCTCCACCACCCGCAACGCCTCCCGGACAGGATTGCGGGAAACGCCGAAGTCGTCGGCCAGACGGTTCTCGGTGAGCCGCTCGCCTTGGGCGTAGTCGCCGTCAACGATCCGGCGGCGCAACTCCGCCAGCACCTGATCCCGCAACCCCAGATGATCCCCGCCGATCGTCGCATGCGCGTTCTGTTCCACCCCGAGCTCCCCTCTCGCCTGCTGCCCGATCAGTACCGTATACGAAGAACAACATTGGCCGCTGATCGTGCTGCCGAGACAGCCAAGGAGGTAAATGTTGCAAGAGGAACGCGAACGCTGTCGGAGCCGTGGCACCAGTGAGCCGGGCCTTGGCCGCGTCGTCGTGATCAACAACCACCGTTGCCGGAGGCGAGCAGGCTGGTGACCTCGGCAATAGCTTCCGGGGAGGCTTGCCGTAGCCGCGGAGGATCTCCGGCTTGTGGACTTTGCGGCCGCATCGAAGGTGCAACCGAAGCCTGTCAAACACAGCCCGTTACTAGCAGCGCTTTGGATGTCCGTCCATGCCTGAACAGTAAGTCTGCTCGACCACTAGCGGCGGTCATCCCTAGTTGGCATCGGCGATGCGTTCCAGCGCCCGGGTGACCTGGGCTGTGTCGATGCCGTCGAGGTGATCAAAGATATGTCGTCGCACGCTGGCCAGGTTGCTTGGCCAGGCCTGTTGCAAACGGTTCAGCCCGGCGTCGGTGAGGACGGCGTTGAATCCGCGACCATCATCTTCACTTCTGACCCGCTCGATCAGGCCGAGCGACTCCAGTCGCTGAACGATGCGGCTCATTCCGCTGAGCGAGAGGCTGCAGGCGACAGCGAGTTCGGTCATCCGCAATCGCCGGCCGGGGGCTTCTGACAGGACTTGCAGAGTCGTGTACTCCGAGAGCGGCAGATGCTGTTCGCGGATCATGTCGGCGTCCACGGCGCGGGCCAGGAGAGCTTGGACCCGGCCGAAGGCGCGCAGCATGGCCTCCTCTTCCGCAGTCAACGGCACCAGTGGCTTGACGGAGTCGTGCATCTCAGTAGCTTACTTGCTTGAGGCGGCAAGCATTGGGCTTCAAGAAGCAAATTTGCCGACGCTCAAGCTCGACGATGTCGTCGTCGCCCGCACCGAGCCGGACGCGACCGGCCTCGACAGCGCCGCACTAGCGCCAACTCCCGCCATCCTCCTGGTTCCGGCAGGTCATCGGCTGGCACCCAATGACTCGGTTTCGCTCGCCGACCTCGATGGCGAGCGGCTGCTGACCTGGAGCCCGCCAGGGACGCCCTACACGGATCTGCTGGTCAGCCGGGTCGCCGCGAGCGGAGCGCGGGTTGAGTCGGTTCAAGCTCAGGTGACGGGCGGCACTGAGCCCCTGCGCTCGCCGAGGCGGGAGCAGTCCCGCTGATGCCAGAAGGATGGCCCGCGGGAGACGATGTAGTCGTGGTCAAGGTGGTCGAGCAGGTGAGCCTTCCACTGCTTGTCATCGAGGAATAGTCAAGACCTGTGGATCGGCGTGTCACGCGGCTTGTTGGTCGCCTCCTGATTTGTCGGCTCGTTGGACGAGTTTGCCGTTCTCGAACCGGGCTCCTGCTCGGACCAGGGCGACGAGGTGTGGTGCGTTCACGACCCGCCATCTGGCTTGGGCTGACTCGATGAGCTTGAAGGCCATCGCGACCCCGGCGGCGCGGCAGCCGGGTCCCTTGGTGACCCGCGTGCGCAGCCTGACGGTCGCGAAGGTGGACTCGATCGGGTTGGTGGTGCGCAGGTGGATCCAGTGCTCGGCGGGGTAGTCGTAGAACGCGAGCAGGACGTCGAGGTCGTCGGTGATCTTGGCGGCCGCCTTGGGCCACTTGGTGCCGTAGTCGTCGGCAAATGCTTTGGCTGCCTTGACGGCGTGGCCCTTGTCCTCGGCGTTGTAGATCTCCGCGAGTGCCTTCTTTGCGCCCGGGTGTACGGACTTGGGCAGTGCGGCCAGCACGTTGACGGTCTTGTGCCACCAGCAGCGCTGCTCGCGGGTGTCGGGGAACACGTCGCGGATCGCCTTCCAGAACCCGAGTGCGCCGTCGCCGACCGCGAGCACCGGGGCGGACATGCCGCGGCGCTTGCAGTCGCGGAGCAGGTCGGCCCACGACTCCGACGATTCGCGGAACCCGTCGGCGAGCGCGACCAGTTCCTTGGTGCCGTCGGCGCGGACCCCGATCATCACCAGCAAGCAAACCTTGTCCTGCTCGAGGCGGACCTTGAGGTGGATGCCGTCGACCCACATGTACACGTAATCGACCTCGGCCAGCGACCGGGAACCGAACGCGGCCGCGTCGTCTTGCCACTGGCTGGTGAGCCGGGTAATCGTCGCCGCGGACAGACCGGCACCGGTGCCCAGGAACTGCTCCAACGCCGGAGCGAAGTCCGAGCTGGACAGGCCGTGCAGATACAGCAGCGGCAACACCTCGGCCACCTTCGGCGACTTCCGCGCCCAGGCCGGCAGGACTGCCGAGGAGAACCGCTGCCGCACGCCCGTCGTGGGGTCGACGCGCTTGTCGTTGACCCGTGGTGCCCGCACCGGTACCGCCCCAGCGGCCGTGATCACCTCTCGCTCGGCGTGGTAGCCGTTGCGGACCACCAGCCGGTGACCGCTCCCATCGAGCCCGCTGCGGTGCGCGTCGATGTAGGCGGCAACCTCCGCCTGCAACGCCGCAGCCAACATCTGCCGGGCCGCGTCGCGGACAATCTCATCAAGCAACGACGAACCCGCTCCGGTCGCGTTGGACTCGCTCTCGTCGTGGACTACCTTCAACATGGGCGTACCTTCCCGAACCAGCGCGCCAACGCCGGTCCTGATCAGAGCAAACGGACTTTCAGATCATCCTCGGGAAGGTGCGTCCCTTCACGTCACCTGGCCGAGAGCCATCCACAGGTTCTGATCATTGCTCTTGTCATCTGGCTTGCCGGTGACCAACGTTCAGCGGTCAGCCGCCTACGGGCGACATTGGCTACGTCGTCCTCTGGATAACCATCCATGCCTGGCAGTCCCGCATCGACCGCCAATCTCACGGAGCTGGCGCAGGCAGTCGGGATTCTGCAGGCTGGCCGAGGTTTCGCCGCGCATAGTAGGTGTCAGCCGTAGCGGAGGGCGGCGGTGATGTAGGAGCGGAGCAGGTCGTGCTTCTGCTCCAGGAAGTTCTTCTCCGTCAGGTTGCGGACCCGGTCCTCGGAGGCGCTCTGGGTCAGCGCCCCGACCGAGAACAGGTAGGCCCACTGGTAGAAACCGTCGGGCTTGCCGGGGAGCGCCTCGCGGAAGGCGTCGATGAACTCACGGGCCATCGGGTCGAACAGCACCTTGAGAACCGGCCTGTCCTGGTTCGACGGGTCGCCGGCCTCACGGAGTACCAGCTTGGCGAACCAGACGTCCTCGGGCTCGTTGTGCAAGGCAAGCACCGGGCCGACGAAGGCGCTCACGATCTGCTCGACGGCATCGGCCGCACTCAGATCGGGAATCGCCCGGAGCTGGGCCAGCCGTTCCTCGTTGACGTACTGCCGGTGCTCGAAGATCGCGACGAACAAGGCGAGCTTCGAGGTGTAGTGGTAGACGACCAGGGAGAGTTTGACGCCGGCCTCAGCGGCGATCCGCCGCATCGTGGTGCCGTGGTAGCCGTCCTGCGCGAACACCTTCTCGGCGGCGCGAAGGATCGCCATCCGCTTGCCACCCTCAACAGTCTCTGTCACCGAGCTCATCCCTCTCCTCGTCCAGCTCTCCGCAGCGTACTGCACGTACGTACAGTCTGGGTCTTGCGGATCACCACTGTACGTACGTACAGTCAGGTGACTCGGGACGGAAACACGGGGTTCACCGAAGGGACTGGTCCGGATGAGAGATTCCGGGAAATGGGTGGTGCTGGGTGGCGCGTTCGTGGCCTACATGTTCGACGCGCTGGAGATCCTGCTGCTGTCCTTCGCTCTCCCCGACATCCGCACAGAGTTCGGGCTGACCAAGGCCGAGGGCGGTCTGCTCGCCACCGCCACCCTGCTCGGCATCGGCGTGAGCAGCCTGACCGTCGGCTGGCTGGCCGACAACTACGGCCGCAAGCGGGCGTTGATGCTTTCGCTCGTGGTCTTCGGAGTGTTCACCGCCTCGCTCGCCCTGGTGCCGAGCTTCGCGGTGTTCCTCGTACTACGGTTCGCGGCCGGCCTCGGACTCGGCGGTGTCTGGGGCGTCGTGTCGACGTACGTGGTCGAGACCTGGCCGACTGCCCAGCGCGGTCGAGCGGCCGCCTTCGTCCTGAGCTCGTTCCCAGCAGGAGGAGCGATCGCCGCCGTCGTGGCCGGCGCCTTGCTGCCCGACTGGCGACTGCTGTTCTTCCTGGCCGGGGCAGGTGTGATCGTGCCGCTGCTGATCATCGGCTTCTACTTCACCGAGTCCGCCGAGTGGATCGAGCAGAAGAGCACACCGGTGAAGGTGACCGAGATCTTCTCCCCCGACCTTCGCCGCAAGACCCTGCTCGGCACCGCCGTGGCTTCGCTGGCCCTGTTCGGCTGGTGGGGCGCATCGACCTGGCTGCCGACCTACCTGCACACCGACCGAGGCATCCCGACGGCGACCGTCGCCCTGTTCATGACCGTCCTGAACATAGGCATGTTCGTCGGCTACAACGTCTTCGGACTGATCGCCGACCGGATCGGCCGCAAGTACGCCCTCGTCCTGACACTGCTGGGAGTCGGCCTGACACTGCCCCTCTACGTAGTTGCAGCAGACCGTACTGCGTTGCTGTGGCTGGGCCCGCTGTTCGCGTTCTTCGCTGCTTTCAGCGGCATCTTCGGCGCCTACCTCGGCGAGCTCTACCCGACGCGGGTCCGGGCGACCGGCGCGGGATTCTGCTTCAACGTCGGTCGTGGGGTGTCCGCGTTCGCCCCGTTCGCGCTGGGTGCATTGGCCACCGGAGCGGGACTCGGCACCGGACTCCTGCTGTGCGCCGGAATCTTCCTCTGCGGAGCAGTCGTGATGACGGCGCTGCCCAACCTGGGCAGCACTGCGCGGGTCTCCGCGTCACCGGCGCTCGAAACCGAAGGAGCCTCATGACCACGTTCATCGACATCTCGGTGCCGCTGATGTCCGGTATCGCCTCCGACCCGCCTGGTGGGACGCCGGAGATCGAGTACATCAGCCACAAAGACAGCGTGGCGGACATCCTGGCGCACTTTCCCGGTGCCGGACCGGAGGTACTGCCGGACGGCGAGGGCTGGGCGATCGAGCGGATCAAGCTGACCACCCACACCGGCACCCACATGGATGCGCCGTACCACTACGCCTCCACGATGGACAACGGCCGGCGCGCGATCACGATCGACGAAGTACCGCTCGAGTGGTGTCTCCAGCGCGGCGTGAAGCTGGACTTCCGGGAGTTTCCCGACGGCTACGTGGTGAGGCCGGACGACATCGATCTGGAGCTCAAGCGGATCGGGCACACCCTCACCCCACTCGAGATCGTCGTGATCAACACCAGCGCAGGTGTCCGGTACGGCGAGGACGACTACCTCGCCCGTGGTTGCGGCATGGGCCGGGACGCCACCATCCACCTGCTCCAGCAGGGCGTCCGAGTCACCGGCACGGACGCGTGGAGCTGGGACGCGCCGTTCATCCATACAGCTCGCAAGTTCGCCGATACCGGCGACGGCTCGCTGATCTGGGAAGGCCACAAGGCCGGCCGCGAGATCGGCTACTGCCACATCGAGAAACTGCACAATCTCGAAGCACTGCCCGCCACCGGCTTCAAGATCTCCTGCTTCCCCCACAAGATCCACGCCGCGTCTGCAGGCTGGACCCGGGCCGTGGCCATCATCGACGACCCCGAGGAGAACTTGTGAAATTCGCAGCGCTGCTACTGGACGCGCAGTACCGGCAGGCACTCGTCCACGACGACCGTCTGCATCCGCTTCCGGCCGGCACCGATCTGTACGAAGTACTGGCTGCCAGGCCCAGCGAGCAGGAAGTGCTCAGCCGATGCGCCGCACCCATCGCCCTGGACGAGCAAGTTCTCCTGCCACCCGTCAAAGCATCGTCGATCCGCGACTTCATGGTCTTCGAGCAACATGTCGAAGGGTCGTTCCAAGGGATTCGAGACCCAGCGGTCGTTCCCGAGTGGTACGACATCCCGACCTTCTACTTCACCAACCCGTACAGCCTGATCGGTCCACGCCAGCCGGTCCCGGTACCGCCCGGCTGCACCTTCCTCGACTACGAACTCGAGATCGCCGCCATCATCGGCACCGAGGGCCGCAACCTGCCGGTGGAAGAGGCGGAGAAGCACATCGCCGGCTACAGCATCTTCAACGACTGGTCGGCCCGCGACCTCCAGATCCACGAGATGCGCATCGGCCTCGGTCCGGCCAAGGGCAAGGACACCTCCTCGACCCTCGGCCCCTACCTGGTGACACTGGACGAACTCGAGCCGTTCAGGCAGGGCGACCGTTTCGACCTCACCATGTCGGTGTCGATCAACGGAACCGCCATCGGCAAGGACTCACTGGCCAACGCAGCCTGGTCCTTCCCGCAGATGATCGCCTACGCCAGCCGCGGAACCGTAGTACGGGCTGGTGACATCCTCGGCTCCGGCACCTGCGGCAGCGGCTGCCTCGTCGAGCTCTGGGGCCGCAACGGCGGCGAACGAGTCCCCCCGCCCCTCGCCATCGGCGACACCGTAACCATGCAGGTCGACGCCCTCGGCACGATCGAAAACACGGTCGTCCCCGGAGCTCCGGTCCACCCGGTCCCCCCGGCCCGCCGCCTCAGCTGAACACTCCGGTCCCGTTCAGGCGGGACCGGAGTCTGCTGACGAGATCCTCGAGCCCGGCGCAGCTCGCAGCGAACCCATAGGGATGGCGATCAGGCCTCAGTACTGCGGCCCGCGCGCCGGCGGCATCCAGCCAGGAGGACGACGCTCCGGAGGAGTCATCCGCGGAGGTCACCACAGTGACCGGCAACGGCTGGACGGCCGCGACCAATCCCGGATCATCGGTGATGACCGAGAATCCCTGGGGCAGCAGGTCGTCCAGACGTCGCGAGCCCTTCGTGAGGAGGGGCTGCGGTACGACCCCGGCGTCGGGTCGGCCGGGATCGATGAAGCCACTCGTCACCGCCAGCATCATCGTGCTGTCGAGCGATTGCCCCCACGCCGACCGTTCACTCACGGCCAGGTCACGCGCCGCCGCGAGATCCGGGTCGAGAATGCAGATCTCGCGGCCCTTGGTGACCGCGCGCTCGATCACCTCACGCACCTGGGGCTCCCGCTCCTGTTGGTAGGAGTCGAGCAGCGACCCGTCTGCCTCGCCGCGCAAGATAGCCCGCAGCCGCCAGGCAAGACCTTGGACATCACGGATGCCATGGCACATCCCCTGCCCGAGGAACGGCGGCGTCTGGTGAGCCGCGTCGCCGGCCAGCATCACCCGACCCCGTCGCCACTCCCGCGCCAGCAACGCGTGGAAGCGGTAAACGCTTGCCCTCAGCAACTTCACACCTACCGGATCGACGTACGCCGACAGCAACTCCTCGATCCGTTCCGATGCGGCGATCTCCGCCTGGTCCTCCCCGGGCAGCAGCATGAACTCCCAGCGCCGGTGCCGCCCCGGCCCCGGTACGACGGTGGTCGGCCGACGCGGGTCGCAGAACATCTGAGAAGTCGCCTCCGGCAGATCGTGCTCACCGTCCAGCAACGCGTCGACGACCAGCCACGGCTCGTCGAAGTCGAGATCCTCCAAGGCGATACCGGCCAGCTTGCGGACCGTGCTCGCGGCGCCATCGGCCCCGATCACGAAGGCCGCCCGCACGTTGCCCTTAGCAAGGGAATTCTCCCAGTTCACCTCGACGTCGTCCGCGCCGTCCGCGATCGCCGTGATCACGGTCCCCAGCATGACGTCGACGTTCCGGAACCGCTCGGCGCCGGCGCGCAGTGCCTGCTCCAGCTCCGGTTGGTAGAAGGTGTAGTGGTCGGCCCAGCCGTCCGCTCCGGATCCACTCGAGCTGGACGAAAGCAGCTGCCCCTGCGCGCCGTACGTCGCCATCTGGTCGATCACGCGGCACTGCCCGGCGATCTCGTCAGCGAGGCCGATCGACTGGAAGACCCGCAGGATGCTCGCGTCGAAGTGGATCGCCCGAGGGACGTCGAAGATCGTTGCCGCGCGATCGACGACCAACGTGCGCAGGCCCGCGGCGCCGAGCAGGTTGGCCGCCGTGGCGCCGACCGGGCCGTAGCCGACGACCACCACGTCGTAGTACGGCGCCGGCAGGTCAGGCATCCGTCACCTCACGCTTGGTCATGCCGTACAGAGGGTCGTCAGGCCCCAGCCGGCCGAAGGCGATCTTGGACTGGTCCGGATAGCGGTCCCAGAAGCGTTCCACGCCGGGCTCGGTCCGCGACCAGTCGAAGACGACCTGCCGATGAGTGATCGCCCATCGGCCGTTCCGCCGGGCGAAGCGGTCGAGGTACCGACCGGCGATGGTCGTGTCCGTTTCGGTGCCGGTCACATGGCCGGTCATGAAGCACAGGTGATAGGACTCGACCGCTGCTTCGTCGCCGTCGAGCTCGATCAGCACGTTGGCGATCAGATGTACCAGCGAACTGGTCGGCGGCGTCTTCCCCGGCGCGTACGCCGAGTGTTCCAGCACGAAATCGGCAGCCGGGCCAGTGAATCCTTCGTGCTCCTCGGTCGCGCCCTCGTGGTAGCAGGACAGCGCCAGCGCATGGTCGCGCCGATCACCGGCCCGCGCCCGGCGGTACAGCACCTCGGTGATCTCCTGCTTGGCCAGTAGGTCGGCGAGCTCCGATTCCACGGGAGTCCTCTCCTTGAGGTCGATGACGCTGATGGCGCCGGGTGATCGAGTCGGATCGGTGGTTGTGGCGGTTCGCGACCAGTCGTAGACGACCGTGCGGTCGGCGATCAGCCACTGCCCACCCACCCTGAGCACCTTGTCCAGGTAGCGGCCGGCGATCAGGTTGTCGGTCGGTCCGGTCTGTACGCCGAAGCGGTGGTAGGCCAGGTGGTAGCTCTCCACCATGGCCACGTCGTCGGCGACGAAGTCCACCAGCACGTTACCGATCATGTGTTTCTGCGGCCCGTTGTCCGGGTCGCGATAACTGGTGGTCGCCATCCGTTCGATGAACGTCCGAGCGCTCTCGCGGCCGCTGCCGTGGTCGTCGGTGCTGTCCCCGGTGTGGCAGGCCAGCATCGCCGCGGGATCACGCCGGTCGCTGGCAGTCGCCCGGCGGGCGAGCAGTTCCTGGATCTCGCGCCGGTCGCGTAGCCGCTCGTCGGTCATCCCCATGGTCCCATGAAGATCTCGCCGCCGAAGACGTCCGCGGGTGCACCGATCGACTCCGGCCACGCCGCCGCGGGACCGACGACCGAGGGCGGACCGTCGTCGGCCGCGCCGGGAGGGAGTTGCCGCTGATGGAAGTAGAGCTGCATCAGGTTGCCGTCCGGATCGCCTAGGTGGGTGACATGGGAGAAGCCTGGGACCAGCTCGGCCGGTACGTCGACCTCGGCGTACCCGCGCTCTGTCAGATAGGCCACCGCGTCCAGCAACTGCCGGTGGTTGGCCAGTTGGAAGCCGACTCCGAACACGCTGGTCCCGGCGGGAAGCCCGACGCATTCACGCACCTCGGGTGCGTAGAGCGCGAGTGCGTGGTGTCCGCTGTTGCAGGCCAACAGTGCGAAGTCGACCCTGTCGTGAGTGGCGCGGGTCCGGACCCGGAAGCCGAACAGGTCCCGGTAGAACCCGAGCGACTCGTCGATGTCGTCGACGACGATCGAGAACGGTCCGAGCCCGACGACCTTGAACGGCCTGGCCAGCAGGACGCCGTCGACGGCGTACGTCTCCTCCTCGGCTTCGGGCCGGAACCCCGTACCGACCTCACCAGCCGGTAGTGCTTCTACCTCGGCGAACTCGGACGCGATCGGAAGATCGGGGAAGGTCCGGTGCCGCAGGCTGTCCCAGTACGTGCGCGGCTTGCTCAGTGCGTCCCAGCCGACCTGCTCCATCCCGAAGGTCAGCTCGTCGGTGTACCCGTTGGGGTCCAGGACATAGGTGTGCCAGTTCGAGCCCGGCATGTCCCGCCCGGAGCGAAGGATGCGCTGCTTCTCGCCGCCCAGGTAGTCGACCGCTCCCGCCACTTCGGCCAGGCTGCCGACCTGCCAGGACAGCTGGTTGATCGTCACCGTCTGGTGCTCCGGATCGATCAGCGACCACAGCTGCCGATGCATCAGCACGAACTGGTGATGGTCTGCGCCATAGCGCAGGAAGTGCATCTCCCGGGCGCCATCGGCGGTGAGCAGTTCCCCGTCCGGGTCGAGGCGGTTCGCGAGGTTCTCGGAGCTGTCCGTACTGCGCAGGCCGAGATGGTCGCGATAGCAACGGACCATCGCGGGTGCATCCGAACAGTTCAGCCCGATGTGCGAGACCCGGCGAATCTGGAAGGGCCGCGGGAGCCGGACACCACCGACGTCGTACGTCGTCATCGGACACCTGCCGGCCAGGGCTCGGCACTCGCGGGCGGCTCCACCACGCCGTGGCTCAGCACGCCGACGCCGTCGATCGCGATCGACACGCGGTCACCGGCCGACAGGAACAGGGGTGGGTCCTGGCGGGCGCCGACGCCACCCGGCGTACCGAGTGCCACGATGTCGCCGGGCTGGAGTTCGGTGATGGCCGAGAGGTAGCTAACGACGTACAGGATGCCCCAGATCGCCGCACCGACAGGGCTGGACTGGACCTGCCGCCCGTTGATCGTGGTCTCCAACTGGCGATTGTCGACGTCCGGTACGTCGTCCGCCGTGGAGATCCACGGCCCGAGTGCGCCACTGCGGGAGAAGTTCTTGCCGACGGTGATCTGCGTCGTATGCCGCTGCCAGTCCCGCACCGACCCGTCGTTGAAACAGGTATACCCGGCGATGTAGTCGGCGGCCTCCGCCTCGCCCACCAGATGGGCCCGGCGGCCGATGACGACCGCCAGCTCACCTTCGTAGTCCAGCCGGTCGGAGAACCAAGGTTTGTGAACGTCGCCGCCATGGCCGACCAGCGACTGGCCGTTGCGGATGAAGAACGGCGGATAGTCCGGCCGGTTGAAGTTGCCTTCGCGCAGGTGCTCCTCGTAGTTCGCGGCCGCCGCCCAGAAGGTGGCCCCCGGATCGATCGGCGGCAACCAGCTCACCTCGGCGGCCGGTATCAGCGGCGGCCCCTCGGCCAGCCCGGCCAGGATCAGCTCACGGTTGGCCGGCCAGTCGGACCAGAGGGCAGCCAGGTCCGACACCTTGACACCGAGGTCGGTCAGGTCGGCGAGGTTGACATCGGCACCTGACTCCACCACCACACCCAGCCGGCGACGGTCCCCAGTCGAGAACGCGGCGATCTTCATCGTGTCTCCTTCACAGCGGTCGGCTGTTGCGCGGTCTGTTCGATAGAGAGGGCGGCGAGCATCAGCTCGCCGATCTGCCCGGCACGCGGCGCGTTCGGACGGTCGTACAGATGGCAGGCCACCCGGCGGCCGCCGGACAGCTCGGTCCAGGCCGGCCGACGCTCGGTACAGATCGGCATGGCCAGTGGGCATCGGGTCCGGAAAGAGCAGCCGGACGGCGGGTCAGCTGCAGACGGAGGTGATCCCGCCAGCACGATCCGGGCCTGGCCCCGGACCGCCAACGGATCAGGTACAGGCATCGCGGACACCAGCGCGGCGGCGTACGGGTGGGCCGGAGCGGTCACGACCTGCTCGGTGGGGCCTTCCTCGACGAGTCGCCCGAGGTACATCACCGCGACCCGGTCGCTGATCCGGCGTACGGCGTTGAGGTCGTGCGAGATGAAAAGGTAGGCGACTCCGAGCCGCTCCTGGAGATCACGCAGCAGGCCGAGCACCTGGGCCTGGGTGGAGACGTCGAGCGCGGAGACCGACTCGTCGCACACGATCAGGCGCGGGCGGCTGACCAGCGCGCGAGCCACCGCGATGCGCTGCCGCTGTCCGCCGGAGAAGTCCGCCGGGCGGCGCAGCAGGTGGGACTCGTCCAGCCCCACCAGCCGGAGCGCCTCGGCGGCCTGCCGGCGACGGTTGCGACGGGACTCACCGGCGATCGCCAGCGGCTCGGCGATGATCCGCTCGATCGTCCAGCGCGGGTCGAGCGCGGAGTACGGATCCTGGAACACCATCGCGGCAGCCTGGTGCAGCCGGCGCAGGGCCGCGCCGCGCAAGGTGCTCACGTCGTCGCCCGCGAAGACGACGCGGCCCGCGTCGGGCCGGTACATCCCGACCAGCATCCGGCCGACTGTCGACTTGCCGGAGCCCGATTCCCCTACCAGGCCGAGAGTTTCGCCCGGTGCGATCCTCAGATCGACGTCGTCGACCGCCGTGAACGTCCCTGCCGCCAACCCCTGGCGGCGAAAGACCTTCTTGATCCCCGTCGCCACCACCAGCGGTGCTGCCGCCAGCAATCCGTCGATGGCGCGTGCGTCGAGAGCCGTCATCTCGTCTCTCCTGTCTGGTCGAGGCGCAGGCATCGTGCGCTCCGGTCCCCCGGTACGTCGATCAGCGGGATCGGGGCAACGTCACAGGTGCCCGCCAACGCGAGGGCGCAGCGCGCCGCGAACCTGCACCCGATCGGCCAGTGTCCGGGCGCCGGCACGGAACCGGGGATGCCACGCAACGACTCCCGGCCGACTGAGGAGCAGGCCAGCAGCGCCTGGGTGTACGGGTGTCGCGGTGCACGGAACAGCTCGACGACACTTGCCTGCTCGACGATCTGGCCGCCGTACATGACCAGGACGTCGTCGCAGAGTTCGGCCACGACGCCGAGGTCGTGGGTGGCGATCATCGTCGTCATCCCGAGTCGTTCGGTGAGATCACGCAGTACGGACAGGACCTGCGCCTGCGTGGTCGCGTCCAGTGCGGTGGTCGGCTCGTCGGCGAACAGGACTCCCGGCCGCCCGACGAGGGCGATCGCGATCAGGATGCGCTGGCACATCCCGCCGCTGAGCTGGTGCGGGTAGGCCCCGGCGTTGCGTTCGGGGTCAGGGATGCCGACCAGTTCCAGCATCTCGATCGCTTTGGCGCGCGCGGCCCGCCGGTCCAGCCCGAGATGGCGCCGGGAGACGGCCGCGATCTGCTCGCCCGCCGTGAAGGCCGGGTTCAGGCTGCGCACCGGTTCCTGGAAGATCATCGACAACTCCCGGCCGCGCCGACTGCCGATCGTGTTCACGTCGATCTCGTCGGAGCCGATCCGCAGTACACCGACCTTGACCTCGGCACTGTTGCGGGGCAGCAGGTCCATCAGGGCCAGCGCGGTGACGCTCTTGCCGGAGCCGGACTCGCCAACCAGGCCGGTGATCCGGTGCGGGCGGAGGCTGAAGGAGACGTCGCTGAGCACCTGGACCGGCGCGCGGCCCGCCGTACTGAAGGAAACGTTCAGTCCTTCGACCTGGATCATCGCTCGCCCTCCAGGAGTCTGCGCAACTGAGTCGCGAAGGCGGTGAACAGCAGGACGACGAACACCATCGCCAGGCCAGGGAGGATCGCGAGATGGTTCGCCCGGCCGAGGTAGTCGTCCGACTCGGCGATGAGCGTCCCCAGGCTGGCCGACGGCGGCTGGACGCCTAGCCCGACGAAGCTGAGACTCGCCTCACTCAGGACGGCGACCGCCATCGTGACCGTTGCCTGCACCAGGACGGCGGGGAGGATGCCCGGCAGGACGTGCCCGGCCATGATCCGCCAGCGCGGCGATCCCATCGAGCGAGCGGCCTCGACGTAGGTCTGCGCGGCTGTTTCCATCGCGCTGGCCCGGACCACCCGGTAGATCCGCGGCACGAAGACGATGCCGATGGCAATCATCGCGTTGACCAGGCTTCGTCCCGTCGCCCCGACGATGGCCATCGCCAGGATCAGTCCGGGCATCGTCTGCAGGACTCCGACCGCACGCGTGATCAGGCCGTCGGCGAACCCACGTAGGTAGCCGCTGAGAACGCCCAGCGGTACGCCGACCGCCAGGGCGACGCCGACCGCGAGCGAGGCCGCGGCGAGCGAAGTACGGACTCCGCTCAAGGTTCGGCTGAACAGGTCCCGGCCGACTTCGTCGATCCCGAACAGGTGACTCCAGCTCGGCCCTTGCAGGGAGGGGCCGAGTGCGGTCTGATTCGGCGGATACGGGGCCAGCGCCGGCGAGATGAGCAGCAGGGCGACCACCGCCGCGAGCACGATGACACCGCCGAACCGGCTCCAACGACGGGTGCGCCTGGCAGGGAGCACTGCGACGGCGGTCATGACCGCAGCCTTGGGTTGAAGTAGGTGTAGGACAGATCGACGCACAGGTTCACGACGAGGACGAATCCACCCACGACGAGGACCACCCCCTGGATAGTGGGAATGTCGGAGTTGAGGGCCGCCGTCACCGCGAGCGATCCGATGCCCTGCATGCCGAAGACAGCCTCGACCAGCGCGGCCACCCCGATCAGGCGGTCGAGCTGGAGGCCGGAGACGGTGACGACCGGGACCATCGCATTCTTGGCGCCCCACTTGGTGAGGATCGACCAGGTGCTCAGGCCGGCTGCGCGGGCAGTACGGACGTAGTCCTCGGAGAAGACCTCGGCGGCCGCCGTTCGCGTCTGCAGGAACAACTCGCAGGTCCCGGGGATCGCGAGCGCGAGCGCAGGGAGTATGAGGTGTTGCAGGTACTGCCCGACTCCTTGCGAGGCAGGCACATACCCGTACGGCGGCAGGAGGCCCGCGCCGAGTGCGACGACGGCGACGAGCACCAGGCCGACCCAGAAGGGGGGCAATGCCTGTCCCACCGAGACAAGCACACCGGCGATCCGGTCGGCGGTTCTGCTCTTCTTATAGCCAGCCAGCAGTCCGAGCGGAACGGCGACGACGACGGTGAGCAGGATCGCCGCGCCGACCAGCGAGATCGTCACCGGTAAGCGGGCCGTGATCGAGTCGAGGACCGGCGTACCGCCGAACAGCGACCGGCCGAGGTCGCCGCTCAGCACGTCGCCGAGCCAGTGCACATAGCGCTCCAGCACCGGCTGAGTCAGCCCGAGTTCGGCCCGTAAGGCGGCGACCGACTCCGGCGTAGCCGCCTCGCCGAGGATGGCGTGCGCCGGATCGCCGGGAACCAGCAGCGACAGTGCGAACGCGAACATCGTGACGACGAGCAGGACCGGGGCGATGAGGAGTGTCCGGCCGGCCAGCCGGACACCCGGCCGACGGAGAAGGGCCACGGTGCTCATCGTCACCGCACCTGAAGACCGCGCGGGTCGATGTGCAAGGGGCTACCGACCTTCAGCCCTTCGATGCCCGAGCGGACCAGGTACGGCAGCTCGACATTGCAGATGCCGATCCCGAACGCCGTTGTGGCGAACCGCTGGTTCCACTCGGTGTAAGCGGCCTTCCGCGCTGCTGCATCGACGGTGTTGGCACCACGGGCCGCGAGATCGTTCAGCACCGGATCGCTGAAGCCACCAGGACTCAGGGTGGTGCTCAGCTGGGCCACGAGAGAGGCCGGGTCGGCATCGCCTGTGTTGACGGTGAAGTAGCCGTCGACGCTGCCGCCGACATACGTGCTGAGCAGTTGGGCGCGGGCCATCGGGTTGATCGAAAGCCGCACCCCGATCTTGGTCAACTGGCCCTGCATCGCCTGCAGGATCTTGGATCCCGGGCCGGCCGAACTGACCACGAGCTTGAGATCGATGCCCTGTGCGTAGCCGGCGTCGGTGAGCAGCTGCTTGGCGGCCGTCAGGTCCGATTTCGGCGCAGCTCCGGTCCCCGGCGCCGGCAAGGCCTGTACTGCGGCCTGCGGCTTGCATGAGGACTCCAGAACCTGGGTGTTCAGGCCGTCCCGGTCGATCGCCAGCGAGATCGCCTGCCGCACTCGTACGTCGGCGAGCGGGCCCGTCTTGCGCAGATACAGCATGTGTTGGTACGGGATCGTCGGGAAGTCCTGCTGGTTGAAGCCGGCCTTCTTCAGCTGCGGGATCATGTCCCGCCTTCCTTCCAGCGAACCGATGTCGATCTGGCCGCCGAGCAGTGCGTTGCCCATCGACTCGGCAGTGACGAGGCTGAGCTCGATCCGGTTCACCTTCTGTACGGACTTGTCCCAGTACCCGTCGTAGGCGGTGTAGACCATCCGCTGCCCGACCACCGATTCATCGCTGACCTTCCACGGCCCGGCGCCGACCGGCTTGTTCGCGTACGACGGATCATTCAACTTGGCGGGACTGCCCATCATGCCGACCCTGCCGGTCAGCGACCCGAGGAGCGCGCCGGCGCCACCGGACAGGTTGATCTCGACGGTCGAGGGGTTCACCGCCTTCAGGGCGGTGACAGTCGCGAGTTCCCGTTTGACCACGGACTTCTTCGCGGTCCTTGCCCGCTCGAGGTTGGCCACCACGGCGGCGGCGTCGAACTTGGCGCCGTCCTGGAACGTCACGCCGGTGCGCAGAGTGAGCGTAACCACCTTGCCTGAGGGCGCAACGGCGTACGACGTGGCCAGGACCGGGGCGAAACTGCCGGCGTCGGTCCTGGTCAGCAGCGTGTCGAAAACGGGCGAGAGGTAGGCGGTGGCGAACGCATTGGGGTTCGTCACCGGGTCGTAGTTGCTGCCCGCCTCGGTGGTCATGCCGATCTTGACGACCGAGGTGGACCCCGTCTCCGCGGCCGTACCACCGCAAGCGCCGAGAAGGAGTGTGAGAGCGGCGGCGGAGCCGGCCACGAGCGATGAGCGCTGCATTGGAGACCTCCTGTGATTGCGCCACATTAAACACAATTAACATGCTAGTTACAAGATCAGGTAGTAGATTGAACCGAGACATGCTGACCGCCGCCCCGAAGGAGTGACATGGAGAGCACACCGGAGCCACCCGCGACCACCACCCGAACGGCCGCGGCGACCCTCGCCAAGCTCCGGCAGGCGGTCGGCGACAACGGCGGACTCGGCGCGCACCGCGGCTCGCGTTCCGAAGGTGTCGCCGCCTATCTCGACGCGTTCATCACCCGCGAGCAGATCGAGCCGGGCACCCCGCTCGGCACCAAACCCGAGCTGGCGAACGCTTTCGGCGTCGCACCTTCCACGCTGAACGAGGCTTTGCAGATCCTCACCAGCAGGGAGCGGATCAAGCTCCGCCAGGGTCCACGCGGTGGCGCCTTCGTCGCGGCCCCCCGGCCGGTACTACGGCTCGCGCACTCGCTCGTCCAGTTGACCGACGGCCTCGAGGACGTCGCCGACGCGGTCGAACTGCGTGACGCCCTCGAGCCGACCGTGACCCTCAACGCGCTCACCAACCGCAAGCCCGCCGACCTACCCCGACTGCACGAGCACCTCGACGCGCTGGAGGAAACCGAGAACGGGACGGAGCTCTACCAGGCCGTCCTGTCCCTGCACGCCGCCATCGCGGAGTGCTGCACCAACGAGCTCCTCGGGGTCGCCTACCTGACCGCGCTGGAGACCGTCCGCTCCCGGGCCCAGACCGTGATCCACGAGAACGGCGACGACACGACGCCACTGCAGCTGCGTCGCCGCAGACTGGCGGTCCACCGGGCGATCGTCGAAGCGATCGAGACCCAGGACGAGAAAGCCCTCCACCTCGCCCTCCGCCGCCACTCGACGTACCGCTACAAACACTGACCACCAGAACGAGGGCCCGTGCCCTCGTGACCTGACTGCGGTTCCGGCTGCAAGCGTCATACCCAATCCCAGACGTGGTTGTCGCTACAGCAGGCCGGCGGTCTCGACCGCGGCCGCGCGCAGCGCCTGGGCGAGACGAGCAGCCGGCTCGGACAGCGACGGCGAGAGCTGGGCAAGGACCATCCGCCGCTGCTCGGCCGGCCCACCACGCACAGGCAGAATGCGCACCCCAGGCGGTGCGGCACTGGCGAGTGCCGCCGGAGCAGTGGTGATCCCGCACCCGGCGGCGACCAGCTGGAGCTTGGCGAGCCAGTCCCGCACTGTGTGGACTATGTCGGGTCGCTCGTCGAGTCCAGGCCACACGCCCATCACGCGCTCTTCGCCGGTTCCACCGATCCAGCGCTGACCGTGCAGGTCGGTGACATCGACGAAGTCGCCCCGGGCGAGCCTGTGATCGGCCGGAACCGCGATACACAAGCTCCGCTCGGTCAGGGTTCTCAGTTGAAGGGCCGGGGTCTCGGCGTCGGGTGGCCGAAACGGCGGCGCCAAGGCGAGGAGTGCGAGGTCGAGCGTTCCGGCTCGCAGCGCCCGGACCAGCGCCGGCGTACTTCCCTCCCGGGTGACCACTGAGATCGCCGGGTGGGTCCGGCGCAGTGCTGCCACCGCTCTGGGCACCACCACAGCGCCCGCGCTGGCGAACCAGCCGAGCCGGACCGTGCCGTGCTCGTCCGGCAGACCGGCCAGTTCGCGCGCCGTCGCGTCGATCTGGTCGAGCACGGCAGCGGCCCGGCGTACGACGATCTGGCCTGCCGAGGTCAGCCGGACTCCGTCGCGGCGTCTCTCCAGCAGCGCCGTACCCGCAGCGCGCTCCAGCGAGGCGATCTGACGGGAAACCGCCGACTGGGTGTAGCCCAAGGCCGTGGCCGCTGCGGTCAGGGTTCCACGCTCGGCCACCTCACGGAAAACCCGTAGTTCAGTGAGCGACGCATCAGCGAAGGTCATGAATAGAAGGAATACCACATCTTTCGAACTCTCGTTTGCCGCATGGCTGCACCCGATCTAGCGTGAAGTCATGAGCTTGATCAAAACCCCCTTCGGATTCAGCAGCACCGCCGCCGAGGTTGCCGCAGGCATCGACCTGACCGGCCGCCGCGCGGTCGTCACGGGCGGGTCGTCCGGTATCGGTGTGGAAACCGCGCGAGCCCTGGCCGGGACTGGCGCCGAGGTAACCCTCGCCGTCCGCGACACGGCCGCGGGCGAACGCGTCGCCAAGGACATCACCGCAACGACCGGCAACAACGCCGTCCACATCGCCGCACTCGACCTCAGCGACCCCGCCTCGGTCACCGCCTTCGTCCGGGGGTGCACCGGCCCTTTGCACCTGCTGGTCGCCAACGCCGGCCACCGCTTGCCACGGCCCCAACGATTCGTCCTGAAGTGGCGGCTTCATGTTCCTCCGACGTTCGGACGGAGGCAGGTCAAGAGCATCCGTCCGTCCGACATCGCGACCTGGCTTGCAGATCTGAACGAGCGGTTTGGCTCATCGACCGCACGGACCGCATTCCTGGTCCTGCACGGTGCCCTGGAGTTGGCCGTCGCAGACGAGGTCATCAAGCGGAACCCGGCGAAGTCCAAGATCGTGCAGCGGCGTTCGAGGACTCAACGCGACGTTGTCGTGTGGGCCGACGAGTCTGTCGACGGGGTCATCGGAGCGCTTCCAGAGCGGTATCGCTGCATCCCGATCATCGCTGCGGCGTGTGGTTTACGACAGGGAGAACTCTTTGGCTTGGCTGTTGTAGACATCGATCTCGACGACGATGTGATCTACGTGCGGAGACAGGTCAAGCGCCTAGGCAACCAGTACGTGTTCGCACGGCCAAAGAACGACCGGGAACGAGTAGTCCCCCTTCCACAGTGGGCTAGGGAGTCCATCCAGGCGCACCTGGCGAAGTACGGAACCGTCGCGGTCACACTTCCATGGGAGCGGACGAACGGCTCCCCGACCACCGTTCGCCTGCTGTTCCGATCGGACAGCGGCAAGCACCTCCAGGCGAGAATCTTCGACGAGGTGATCTGGAAGCCGACTCTTGCCGCCGCTGGTCTGATTCCAGCACCGACCAAGGACGTCCGCGGCCGACGCCGCTTTGTCACCGATCGAAGAACCGGCCTCCACGCACTGAGACACTTCTACGCGAGCGTCACCCTGGCCGATGGAGTCAACGTGAAGGAGCTTGCCGAGTACCTCGGTCATCACGACCCCGGGTTCACTCTTCGCCTCTACACGCATATGTTGCCGTCGTCGTTCGATCGAGCCCGGCGGGCTATCGACAACAGGATGCTCCGGCGATCGCGATCGGGCGCTGACGGAGCGGTGACGGAGCAGGGGCGATCCGGCCCGTCGGCCATCCATCGGCCGGGTCGGTACCAGAGACGACCGAAGAGCCGTCAATCGGCCTCTGACCTGCTATTTCAGCTCGGCTGAGGTCTTGCCCAGCAACCTTCTGGCGACGATCAACTGCTGGATCTGCTGGGTGCCTTCGAAGATGTCGGATCTTCAGTGCTCGTTAGAGCAGTCAGCCGACCTTGATCTGATCCTTGTGGCTGTTCAGCCAGTCGCGGAACGACTGCAGTTGTGGGTTGAGCTCGCGAACCAGGTTGAGGTCCCGGTCGCCGGTGAAGCGGTCGGAGTCCTCGGCGTAGAACTGGAACATGTTGGCCACCTCGATCGCGGTCGGGAAGCCGAGCCGCCGGAACTCGTCCCAGGTGTAGGGCTTATAGATCACTTCTTCACCGAGCACCTCGGTTAGGGCGGCCGCGTACTGGTCGCCGGTCAGGTGGTCACCCGCGATGCTCACCGTCTTCCCGACGAACTCCGTACCACGTTTGAAGATGCCCAGTGCCGTCTTGCCGATGTCCTCGGAGGCGATGCCCGACAGCGGTTCGTCGTCCATCGGCAGGG
>JAWWPC010000108.1:0-25049 GCA_033851055.1 Kribbellaceae bacterium
CGTTCTACCCGCCGCTGCGCGACTTCGTCACCAGCGGACCACTGGTCGCGCTGGTGCTCGAGGGCGACGAGGCGGTCGAGGTGGTCCGCGGCCTGAATGGCGCGACCGACGGCCGTAAGGCGGCGCCGGGCACCATCCGCGGCGACTTCTCCCTGTCCAACCGGGAGAACCTGGTGCACGGTTCCGACTCGCTGGAATCCGCTGCCCGCGAGATCAAGCTCTGGTTCCCCGACCTACCCTGATACGGCCGTCCTGAACCTGATACGGCGGTCCTGCGTCACTCAGCCGAGCAACTCCTCCAGCCGGTCCGCGCCCACACGGCTTCCACCGGCTGCCTGGAAGGACCGGCCGATCCGCTCGGCCGCGAGTCGGTAACCGCCTTCTTCGGCCAGGACCGCCTCGATAGTGCCGGTCAACAGGCTCGCGGTGACGCGGCCGAAACGGACACGCATGCCCGCGCCCGCGTCTACCACCTGCCCGGCCACGATCGGCTGATCGTCGCGGATCGGGGCGACGACCAACGGAACACCGTGCCACAACGACTCACAGACCGTGTTGTGGCCGGCGTGGCAGACGACCGCGTCGAGGTGTTCGAGCAGTTCCAGTTGCGGAACCCGAGTGCGCACCAGGATGTGGTCGGCCGGCTCGCCGAGCACGCCCGCCGGGTCGACGACGACTGCTTGCACCTTCCCTGCCAGGCCGGACAGCGCCTCCACTGCGGTGGCCAGGAACCGCGCTCCAGCGTCGTCGTTAGCCGTCCCCAAGGACACCAGCACCGTGGGCGTCTCCGGATCGAGCCAGTCCCACGGAAAGTCCGAGCTGGACGGCCGGGGGCTGATCGATGGGCCGATCAGCCAGAAGCGCTCGTGCGGCAGATCGGTCTGGCCGAACAATTCGCGGGTGGTGAACGCCAGCACCCCGAAGGGGGAAAACCTCGGATCCGCCACGCCATGCCCGCCGGCGATCCGGCCCCGCAACTCGTGCCACAAGCCAGCCAGCCACGCTTTCACCTTGGGCATGCTCGCCAACGGATCCATCAGTTCGCCCGAGGTCGTCGCCGAGGTGACCCAGATGAGCCCGAGTTCGTCGGCGATCAAGGCGCCGGCGACCGCTTGCTGATCGGCGACTACCACATCCGGGCCGAAGGCATCGATGGCTGCCCGCACCCCGGGCGCCATCGCGTCCGCCAGCGGGATCAGGAAGCTTTCCCACAGGAACTGGAGCGCGGCCGGACCTTTCAGCTCAGGTGGTCGCTGCAACGGGCCTGCCGGAATCGCGCAGTCGAAGACGACCGCGTCCGGGCCGGCGAGTTGCCGGACCAGTTCGCGGTGTCCGGCCCAGGCGACCTGGTGGCCCCTGGTTGCCAACTCGGCGGCCAGGCCGACGGCCGGATTGATGTGACCGACCAGCGGCGGGACCACGAACAGGAATCTGCCCAAGCTACTCGGCCTCCACCAGCACGCGGGATTGCTCCCACACCCAGTCGCGGATGAGCTCCGAAACCTCATCGGTCCGCTCGATCAGTACCGAGTGCCCCTGCTCGGGCAGCACCACCACGCGACAGTTCGCGAGGGTGGACTGCAGGTAATCGACCTGTTCCATCAGCACCGACTCATCACCGTAGAGCGCCAGCACCGGGCACTTCAGCGCGCTGAGCCCGGCATCGATAATGCGGCTGACCAGGACGTCCTCGGCGATCGTTGTCGCCTGCAACAGCTTGCCGGCGGCTCTGGACAGCCGGGCGGTATGCCCGCCGCGAGCCTGGCTGATCAACTCGAACGTCTCCTCTTCGGACAGCCAGGGCTTCGCCTTGGCGAGACCCTCGCCCAAGCGCTGCCGCCACCCCTCGACCGGAGGCTCCGCCTCGATGGCGGTGATAGTCGCGACGCGCTCCGGGCGGGCCGCGGCGAGGCCGAACGCCACACTCCCGCCGAAAGAGTTCCCGACCAGATGTACTGGCTCAGTGATCTCCAACGCGTCCAGAAGCCTGTCCAGGTCCTCGACGTGTTGCTCGAGCCGGTACCCCGTCGCTGGGCGAGAGGTGCGGCCGTGGCCGCGAAGGTCGTACATGACCACGTCCATACCCTCGGCGGCGAACGTGGGCCCGAGGGTGAAGTAGTAGCTGGCGAGACTGTCGTACAGCATGCCGTGAATGAGGACGACGACCGGCGCTCTGCCCTCGGCGGGTGCGACCACCGGCGGCAGTCTCTGCACGTGCACGTCGAGCTCACCGACGCGGATCTTGGTCATCCTCAGCTCTTTCCTGGGTTCCGCAGCGCGTCGGCGACGAAAGCGACGAGCTGGCCGACGGTCATCGCGATGATTTCTTCCAGGTCCTTGTCCGCGACGAATGACGCGAAGTTAATCCGGTCGCCGTAGCGGTCGCGGAGCTGGCCGGAAAGGCCGACCAGGTCGATACTCTCCAGCTCCAGATCGTGGTGGAACGTCGTGTCCATCGTGATCTCGACGTCGTCGAGCCCGTACTCGTCCAGCAGCACCCGCAGCATCGCCGAGATGTCCGCCAGTACGGCGTCTTCGTCCGCCTGCGGCACGGTCGTCGTCTCAGTACTCATATCCTCACTCCTGCTCGATTTCGGCTGTCCAGGCCACGACGTATTCCCTGGCGATGAGCCCCGGCGGGTTGCCGATCGTGGTGCACCGGACGAGATGGTCCCGGCCACCGACGCGGACGGTCAGCTGGTCGGCCACGGCACTGATCACCTCGAACTTCTGTGGCGCACCGCGAAGGCCGGTGCCCAGCAATTTGGCCACCGCTTCCTTCGCCGTCCAGAACCTCGTGAACCACACCGCTTCGCGCTCCGCTGTGGACTCCACGAGCCTCGCCAGCAGAGCACGTTCGGCGCTGCCACAAGCGACCGCATGAGTACTCTCGGGGCGGTCGGCGATCTCCTCGATGTCGATTCCGCACGGACCGGGTCTCACGATCGCCACACCGGTCTCCGCACGGTGCGCGATCGAGACGGTGAGTTCGGGCAGCCGACGGCCGTGAACCCCGGCGAGGTATGGCCGACCTGACTCGCCGTTGTGCACCTGGATCTCGGCCGGATAGACATCACCAACGCCGGAGTCCCACAGCAACTGCCGGGTTGCGTCCTTCGCCGCGATCCGGCCGAGGAGCCATTGCCGTTTGCCTGCGGGCGCGCGGCGGGCATACTGCTCACGCTCCACGCCACCCAGGTGGTTGCGCATGATCAACTCGCGGGTCGCGAGATCCGGCCACTGCTCGTGGACCGCTGTCCAGCCGCCCGGCCGCAGGTCCGAAAGCATGTTCCGGCCAGGAACCTGGTGCACCGAACGAATCCTCGGGTTGCTGTCGAAACGCCGATCCCGCCAGCCGCCGAATTCGGCCCACACCCGGCCGCCCACGACCAGTTGCATGTCGGCTTCAAGGGCCGCATCGGTGACCGAGCTGATCTTGACCAGACACTCCACCTGCGATCCCGGCGGGGGATGTGGACCGAAGAACCTGATCCGCTCCATTCGGACCGGAAAGACCGTGGTCCGTTCCAAGAGTTGCGACATGATCCAGTACCCGAGCACCTGACCCACGTTGTCCAGCAGCGCACCTGGAGCGGTCGGCGTGGTCAGTACGGCCCGGACATGGGCGTCCCCGATCGCGGTCAGCTCGGTGACACCTTGGAATTGTGGTCCGTGGAACATCCAGCGCTCGGTGTACAGCTCGGCCGCCGGCAACCCCGGCCGGCGTTCCTCGCCAGCTTCGAACCGCCAGGCCTCGGGCACATCGCGGGGGTAGTCCGGGGCGAGCTCGATGACGGCCCGGGAGTAATCGCCGAGGGACACCACCACCCGTCCTGGCCGATCAGGCCGAACGTCGACTGGCACGTCGACACTGGGGATCGCCGTGATCCACTTGTTGAGCTGGACGTCGTGCGCCGCCACCGCGCGGCTCCCAGGTGACGAACGCTCGGCGAAATCCATCAGGTGGCCGATCACCGTGGTCGCCGGAACCACCGGCCAGCGGTCGGCGTCGTCCGGCCAGTCGGGTCGCTGCAGGAAGAAGCAATGGTCCAGCAAATACGGCATCGTTTCGGTGGACACTCGCAGCACCCGGGGAATCACCGGCACCGGCGCCGTGGGCGGTAGTGCTGACGATGGTGGCAGCGCTGGCGGTGGTGCGACCGGCCGGCGCCGGACCGGGGACGGCCCACCCGCCGCGACCAGTTCGGCAGCGACACCGGCCGTCTCCTTCATCAGCGCGGACAGCTCGGCCGCCAACGGAGAGCGAATGCCGAGGTCGTCCAGCGTCGACGTAGCGTCGGTTCGCGTCGCACTGAGAATCGCACTGAGCTGACGGCGCTTGCTCTCCTCGAGGGAAACCAGGGCTCCTCCGAGCTCCAGCCGCAGCGCAGGCCGAGCCGTGACGTCGGACGCGGTTCCCAGCAGGGGCGCGACATCGGGCTCGGCGCCGTCTGCCCAGAGGCCGGTGACGACCCGGTGCAGCTGCGCGAGGCCATCGCGCTGCGCCGACTGCGCCGAGACGGCCAGGTGCTCCTCGCCGTGCAGGGTGTCGCCGATCAGCGAACCGAGCTGGCCGGCCCCGAGCTGCACGAAGGCGCGGAACCCGGCCGCGTACATCGCTTCGATCATCGGGCGGAAGCGCACCGGCTCCACCAGATGCCGGACGAACAGCGCCCGTACGTCGTCTTGTCCGGACGGGTAAACGCTGGCGGTGGTGGCCGACCACACCGGCAGCTTCTGCGGGTGCAGCGCGTAGGTCTCCACAGCCGCCCGGATCGGGGCCAGGTAAGGCGCCAGCATCGGGGTGTGGAACCCGGACTGGAACGGCAGCACCTGCGCGATCACGGCCTGGTCCCGAAACCGCTTGACCAGGCCGTCGACAGCGTCCGCCGGTCCGCAGATCATCGACTGGTTCGGGGCGTTGTCGTGCGAGAGCACCACCTCACGCTGGCCTTCGAGAGCGGCGAGTACGCGGGCAGCCGGTGCGCCGACCACCGCGAACGCGAGGCCGGGCACGCGTAGTGCGTCGGGGTCGAACGACGCAAGCAATGCGTCCACCTCGTGCTCGGTGTTGATGCCGCCGCACGCCATCGCGGTCCACTCGCCGACGCTGTGCCCGGCCACGGCGTCCGGCGTCACGCCGAGCTTGCGCAACGCGGCGTCGAGCAGCCGCCCAAGCTCGAGGACGCCTTTGCCATGCCGGCCGACATCGCCGACTCTGGCGTTCAGCGTGGCCGGGGACCAGCGAAGGCCGAGGCGCTCCGCAACATCGCCGACCTTGGGTTCGAACTCGGCCTCGAGCCCCGGGAAGACGAACGCAAGCTTTCCTCCCCCGGGGCCGAGCAGCGGTCGCGGGACGAACCAGACGTCGTTGCGGCCACGCCAGCCGCGGCCTTTGGCGACCGCCTTCCTGGCCAGCGCCAGACGCTTCGTCGTCGGGTCCACCACGCCCAGCCGGGCGGGGCCTGCCGTGTGGTCCCGCTCGTCCAGGCTCGCCGCGAGCAGCGTCGAATCATCGGCGTCCAGCATCGCGGCCAGGGCAGCGGGATCGGCCGCCGCCAGCCGCAGCACCCGTTCCGGCTCCCGGACGGTCACGCGCACCGGTGCCGCGCCACCAGCTTGTTCGAGGACGACGTGCGCATTGATCCCGCCGAAGCCGAAGGCGTTCACCGCCGCCCGGCGGATGGATTGTCCCGCGACGGTTTCCCACGCTCGGGCGGTGTCCACGGTATCGAAGCGAGTCTGCGCGAGCGCCGGATTGGGATCGTCACAGTGCAGGGTCGGGGGGAGTACCCCGTGGTACACGGCGAGCGCGGCCTTGACCAATCCGGCCACCCCGGCGGCGGGCATCGTGTGCCCGATCATCGACTTCACCGAGCCGATCACTGCCCGGGGACCATCCGGCGCGGCCCCGAAGACCTCGGCGATGGTGGCCAGCTCAGCCGAGTCACCGGCCGGGGTCGCGGTGCCGTGGGCTTCGAGGAGCCCGATGGAGCCGTCCGCTGCCGGGTCGAGCCCCGCAGCCTGCCAGGCCTGCCGTATCGCGCGCACCTGACCGCCGGTATCCGGGTTCAGCAGACTCGAGGTCCGGCCGTCGCTGGCGACGCCGGTTCCGGTGATCACCGCGTAGATCCGGTCGCCGTCGCGTTCGGCGTCGGCCAGCCGCTTGAGCACGACCACCCCGGTGCCTTCGCCGATGAGCACACCGTCCGCTTCACGGTGGAACGGCCGGATGCGTTCGGTCGGCGAGAGCGCGCCCAACTGGTTGAACACGCTCCACAACGTGATGTCGTGGCAGTGGTGCACGCCGCCGGTCAGGACGACGTCACACCGGCCGGTGGCGAGCTCGCGGGTCGCGTGGTCCACAGCGACCAGCGAGGACGCACAGGCAGCGTCCACTGTGTACGCCGGGCCGCGCAGGTCCAGCCGGTTCGCCAGCCTGGAAGCGGCCAGGTTGGGCACCAGCCCGATCGCGGACTCCGGTGCCTCCGGCCCGAGCTGGTCGGTGAAGGCCTGCCGGATTTCTTCGAGCCGCTCGGCGCCGAGTTCGGGCATGAGCTCGTCCAACGTCCTTACCAGCTGGCTCGCGGTGCGGACCCGCTGGTCGAGCCGGACCAGACCGGGGGTGAGGTACCCGCCGCGGCCCAGGATCACGCCGATCCGCTGGCGGTCGATCGGCAGCCGGTCGTCACCACCGGCGTCGGCGATCGCCCGGGCCGCGATGTGCAGTGCGATCAGCTGGTCGGGCTCGGTGCCGGGCACGGAGTTCGGCATGATCCCGAACCGGGTCACGTCCCAATCGGCCGGCGAATCGACGAACCCACCGCGATTGCAGTAGATCCGATCGGCTCGCCGCGCGCCGGTCCCGGCCGGTTGGTAGTACTCGCTGTCCCAGCGTCCAGCTGGGACGTCGGTGATCGCATCGACGCCGTCGACGACGTTCCGCCAATACGTCGCGAGGTCAGGCGCACCGGGGAATAGCACGGACATCCCGACGATCGCCACCGGGACAGCCGGCGCCGAACTGGTGGTCACCACGTACTCACCAGCCCGAGGCGCTGTAGACCACCGCGTCGGCGGACCGGGGGCCCCAAGCCAACTCGCGAAGGAGGCTCAACGTGCCTTCTTCGGGGTCGATGAGCTCGATACCTCGGTTGGCGTACGACCGCATCAGCTCAGGTGTCACCATGCCGTTATTCGAACCGGTAGGCGCCCATGGTCCCCAGTGGATGGTGAGCCCGCGGCGGTCGTCGGATCCGGACCACCTGCGGCCCAGTTGCTCGAGCGCATCGTTGGCACTCGCGTAGTCGACCTGACCACGGTTGCCCAACGCCGCCGCGATGCTGCCGAAGAGCACGGCGAACCGCGGCCCGGCCGGCAGATCGTCCGTGGCGTCCAGCAGCGCCTGCGCCCCGTCGACCTTGGTCCGGTAGACATTGGCGAAGGACTCGAAGGTCTTTTCGGCGATCAGCTTGTCCTCGATCACGCCGGCGGCGTAGACGACCCCGTCGATCCGGCCGTGTTCGGCGTGGATCTCCTTCACCGCGCCGTGCACCGCTTCGTTGTCGCGCAGATCGACCGAGTGGTAGCGGACCTGGCTGCCGAGTTCGCTGAGGCGGCTGATCGTGGCGCGAATCTCACGGGCGGACTCGATCTTCCGGATCGCCCGTTCGATCTCGGCCGGCACCCGCATCCCGCCGGTGATCAACGCCGACCGGAGTTCGCCCTCTCCGGTTGCCGCAGCGATGGCCGGTACCTCGTCCTCGACGGGCAGCACGGTACGGCCGAGCAGCTCGATCCGGCAGCGGGCCGCCGCGGCCAGCGTGGCGGCGAAGCGTGCGGTGATGCCCTTCGCGCCGCCGGCCAACAGGATCACCGAATCACGGTCGAGCCCGATCGCGGCCGCCTCGGCAGCTCCGTCACCGGCCGGCCCGGCACCAGTGCTGCCGAGCAGCCCCAAGCTGGCCTCCTCCAGCCGCAGGCCGCGCCGACCGCCGCCGACCCGGAGTACGACGGGTTCGCGGTCGAGTCCGGCCAGTTCCGCGATCAGGCCGTCGGCGACAGTCTGCAGCGCAGCGCCGGCCTCGTGTTCGACCACCCTGGCGATCGTGTCTGGGTACTCCCTCGACACTGTGCGGAAGAAGCCCCGCAGCCCATCGACCGGACCCGCCGCGATCAACCAGCGCGGGGAGGCTGCGAGGACGGCCTGGTACGTCGGGAAGGCGTCAGGCAACACCGGCAAGGCGGCGCCGAGATGGAAAGCACCGTCGATGTTCCCCACCAGGGGCACCTCGGTGGCGGGAACCGTGGTGGCCTCCGCGCCTAGCGCGCCAAGCTTGGCGGCCAGCACCGGTGCCAGGCTGCCTCCGCCGATGAGCAAGAACTTGCGGCCGATCAGCTCCCCGACGGCGATCTCCGCCTTCCGCAGCGCGAACTCTTGGTGGACAAGGCGCTTCGGGGCAACGACGATCGGCGAGCCGCCGACGCCTTCGGACCTCGCGGCTGGCTCGGCCGCCGTCAGCGGGCCCGGTAGCGGCTCTGTCAAGGCCGGCGCCGGGCCGGGGTCGCCGGCTGCGGTCAGGCGGCCGACGATCAGCGCAGTGATACGTGCGGCGGTCCGCGCTTGGGACAACTCTTCGATCTCGCCGTCGGCCGGTAGGCCTAGTCGGCTCGCCAGTTCGCCGGCGATCTCCGCCCGTTTGATCGAGTCGACACTGAGATCGGCTTCGAGATCGAGGTCGGGCTCGATCATGTCCACCGGGTATCCGGTCCGCTCGGCGATCACTTCCAGCACCGCGGTCAGCACCGATGCCTCACTCAGCGCCGGAACGCTCGCGACCGGCGCCGGCGCCACCGTGAGCGCGGGTACTGTTTCTGCGGCGGCCGCCTGGCCCACGACGAGCGCAGTGATACGTGCGGCGGTCCGCGCTTGGGACAACTCTTCGATCTCGCCGTCGGCCGGTAGGCCTAGCCGGCTCGCCAGTTCGCCGGCGATCTCCGCCCGTTTGATCGAGTCGACACTGAGATCGGCTTCGAGATCGAGGTCGGGCCCGATCATGTCCACCGGGTATCCGGTCCGCTCGGCGATCACCTCCAGCACCGCGGCCAACACCGAGGCCTCACTCAGCGCCGGCACCGACGGCACTGGCACCGGCCCTGCCACCGGCACCGGCACCGAAGGTTCGGGTACGGCGTCCGCGGTCGCGACCTGCCCGATGACCAGCGGAGCGGATGGATAGGTCACTGGGGAGACCTGACGCTCACTGGGTGCCGCACCGAGATAGCCGAGCATGACGTCGCGTTGCGCGGCGATCATCTCCCGGCTGGTGCGCAGGAAGTCCGCGATCAGGGAGTCCGGGCCGGACGTTTGCTGGCCGTCGGTTCCGTTCATGTAATGGCCGTTCGACATAGTGGGCTCCAAGGCACTGGGTGCCGGAATATTGGGTGCCTGAACACGGTGCGCGGGATGCAATGCGCCTACCGGGATGACGCCGTCAGCGGTGCGCACCAACTGCCCGTCGACGGTCCACCCAGCCCGCTGTGGCCGCGAGGCGCGAGAAGCGTCGACAGCTTCGCGGCCGTGGAACATCCAGCCGGTGCGGATGTCGACACCGGCAACGGCCAACTGGGCCAGAGCCGCCAGGAGCCCGGACAGTCCGCTGCGGCGCTTGCCCTCCAGTGCGACCGTCCGGTGGATCCGGTCACCGAGGATGGTGTCGACCAGCCTGGTCAGCACTGACCCCGGGCCGGCCTCGATGAACACCCTGGCGCCCGCGGCGTACATGGCTTCGATCTGCTCGACGAAGCCGACCGGTGCGCCGATCTGGGCCCCGAGTTCGGCGCGGATCCGTTCGGGTTCGGACGGATAGACCCGGGCCGTGCGGTTGGACCACACCGGCACCTCCGGCGCGGACACGACCACCGAGTCCAGCATCTTGGCGAAGGTGTCCCCGGCGGCGGCGACCAGTGGGCTGTGGAAGGCGCAGGCCACCGGGATCCGCTTGGCTCCGAGGCCTCCGGCGCGCAGCTGCTCGACCGCCAGTTCCACCTCCTCGGTCGGTCCCGAGATCACGGTCTGCCTGGGCGAGTTGCGGTTCGCGGTCACCACCGAGCCGTCGAGGCCCGCCGCCTTCAATGCCTCGGTGACCTGCGGCGCGCCGGCCGCGACCGCGGCCATCGTCCCCGGATCCCCGGCACCTGTCGCGGCGAGGATCGCCTCTGCTCGGGCGCTGCTGCATTCGATCAGTGCTTCCGCGGTCAGCGAACCGGCGGCCGTGAGCGCGATCAGTTCACCGAAGCTGTGCCCTGCCATCATCGATGGCTGGACGCCCGACAAGCTGAGCAGGTGATGCGCGGCGAGTCCGACGATGCCCAGTGCGGGCTGGGCCACCCTGGTGTCGGTGATCCGCGCGAGCTGCGCTTCCCGGCCCCGCTCGTCGAACGACGCGGGCGGGTAGAGCGCCTCGGTGGTCGTGGCGTTGCCCATCCGCAGGTAGCTCTGGAGCTCCGGGAACGCCACGAAGAGGTCGGCGAACATGCCGGGGCGCTGGCTCCCCTGCCCAGGGAAGAGCATCGCGACCGCACCGGGGCTGTCGTCGGAGTCGCTGAGGAAGATCCCAGCGTCGGGATCATGTTCCCCGGCGATGGCCCGGCGTAGTGAAGTGGCCAGCTCGGCCGGATCTGAAGCCAGCAGCGCGATCCGGGTCGCCGTACCGCGGGTGGCGTCGAGGTCGTGCCGCCGAGCAGCGCTGAGTGCGAAGTCCCGCAACCGCCACGGCTGGAACTTGTCGGGGCCTGCTTCGACCAGCGCGAGCAACTCCTCGGCGTGCTTCACCGTGCGGAACGTGAACAACTCCACCGGCCACTCATCCACCGCGTGCTCCGGTGGCGGGGCACCGTCGTACGCGCTGAGGACGACGTGGAAGTTGGTGCCGCCGAAGCCGAACGCACTGACTCCGGCGATCCGCTCCGCGGCCGTTTCGGCCCATGGACTGGCCGAACTGTGAAAGACGAACGGGCTGGTCTCGGCGTCCCAGGCCGCGTTCGGTTGCCGCACGTGCAGCGTCGGTGGCTTGATGCCGGTATGCAGTGCAAGTGCGGTCTTGACCAGCCCGGCCAGCCCGGCGGCGCACTTCGTATGCCCGATCTGCGACTTCACCGAGCCGATGGCGCAGGAGCCCGGTGCCGCCCCGGCCGCTGTGAACACCTTGGTCAACGTAGTCAGTTCGGTGCGGTCGCCGACAACGGTTCCGGTGCCGTGGGCTTCGAGAAGCCCCACGTCGGCAGGCGAGATGCCGGCGTTGCGGTACGCCCGCTCCAACGCGTTGCGCTGGCCTTCGGGACGTGGGGCGGTGAGACCGAGCGACCTGCCGTCGCTGGCGCTGCCGACCCCCTTGATCACCGCGTAGACGCGGTCACCGTCGCGCTCGGCATCGGCCAGCCGCTTCAGTGCCACGCAGGCGACGCCTTCGCCGAGCGCGATGCCGTCGGCCGAATCGTCGAAGGTGGCCGACCTGCCGGTCGGCGAGAGCGCATGCACCGACGCGAAGAGCAGGTAGTCGTTGATGCCGTTGTGCAGGTCGGCACCACCACAGAGCACGAGGTCGCTGGTGCCGGAGGTCAGTTCCTTGCAGGCGACGTCGACCGCTGTCAGTGAAGACGCGCACGCCGCGTCGACGGTGTAATTCGCGCCGCCGAGGTCGAGCCGGTTGGCGACGCGGCCGGCGATGACGTTGGCCAGCATGCCGGGGAAGCTGTCCTCGGTGAGCCGCGGGAGCTGATTGTCCAGTCCGGCCGGTATCTCACCGAAATAGGCGGGCAGGACCGTGCGCAAAGTCGTGGCGTTCGACAGATCGCTGCCGGCTTCCGCGCCGAACACGACCGACGTCTTCGAACGGTCGAAGTCCCGCGAACCGTAGCCCGCGTCGACAAGGGCCCGGTGGGCGGCCTCGAGCGCCAGCAGTTGCACCGGCTCGATGCTGGCCAAGGAGGCGGGCGGGATGCCATACCGCAGCGGGTCGAACGGGATCTCCGGCAGGAAGCCGCCCCAGCGCGACGGAGTACGGTCGCCGTCGCCGTCGGGCGCGTAGTAGACGGACTGGTCCCAGCGCTGTGCCGGCACTTCGGTAACGCTGTCCGCTCCCGACAAGACATTCGCCCAGAACGTCGAGAGGTCCGGCGCTTGCGGGAACATGCAGGACATCCCGACCACAGCGATGTCCAACGGCTCGGGCCCGGTTGGCTGCGGCTCGGTGTCCAAGCCCAGTTCCTGACGCAGCTGGTTCGTGCGCTCGGTGAGGAATGCGGTGGCACCCGGACCGACCGAGGCGTGCAGCTCGGCGATCGTGGTGACCGCGGACCGCAGCACCGCGACCTCCCCGGCCATGAACATGCCCGCGGCCAGCTGACGCGGCTCGTCCACCGGGCGGAGTTCGTCGCCGACGCGCTCGATTCCCTTACTGGCCAGCCGAAGCCTGCCCACGTTGAGCTGCTCGAGCTGCTCCCACGCATCCCGGCTCGGCACCTCACGGGACTGCAGATCCTGCTTGATGGCTGCGTACTCGGCGGTGAACGGACTGGCGACGCACCGGGTCGCGTGCCCTGGCGCCGTCTCCAGGAGGTCGGTACGCTCGGCGGCGATCACCTGTTGCTGGAACAGCGGGAGCACGGCGCCCGCCTCGACAGCTTCGGAGGTGAAGAGGTACGCGGTTCCCATCAGTACGCCGACAGCGGCACCGCGGGCCGTCAAGGGGGTAGCCATCGCGGCGACCATGGCGGCCGAGCGTTCATCGTGCACGCCGCCGGCGAACAGCACCTGGAGTTCGGCTGCGTCTACCGCGTTCTTGCCGGCCAGGAAGTCCGAGATGACCCCGAGTTGCGCCTCCCACAAGGGGAAGCTGTTGCGTGGGCCGACATGGCCACCGCATTCTGCGCCCTCGAAGATGAACTTACGAGCGCCGGCCGCGAGGAACTGCTTGAGCAGGCCCGGCGACGGGACGTGCAGGAACGTCGAGATGCCGACTTCTTCCAGCGCTGCCGCCTGCGCCGGCCGTCCGCCCGCGATGATCGCGTGAGACGGCCTGATCTCACGGATCACTTCGAGCTGGGCCGCCTTGATCTCCTCGGCCGCGAAACCGAGTACGCCGACGCCCCAGGGCGCGCCGGCCAGCGCATCCCTGGTCTCCTCCAGCATCGTGCGCGTCTGCGCGGGCCCGGAGAGCGCCAGCGCGATGAACGGAAGCGCGCCTTCCTTGGCCACCGCAGCGGCGAACCCCGCCTGGTCGCTCACCCTGGTCATCGGGCCCTGCGCCACCGGCAATCCACCGAGGGCGGCAGGTTCTTCGGGACCGACCGCGTTCAGGACGGCGTCGCGCACCCCGCGTACGGCGGCGCCGACTGTGCCCCAGGCGGCCTGGAATCGGCTGGCGAGGAAGATGTCCTGGCCGATCGGAACCGGCGGTCCGGCCGGATCCGTGGCGGCGGGGCGCCGCTGCAGCACCCGCTGGCCGTCGGCAATCGTGGTCTCCGAGCCGTCCAGCGTGCTGATCACGGCGGCGATCTCCACCGGCAGGTCCGCCTCGGCGAGCAACGCCAACTGGGTGTCGAGCACCACCCCGGCGGCGCCACCGGCGACGGCGGCAGCGGCCGTGTGCGGCCCGATGCCACCACAAGCCCAGACCGGCAGGTCGAGCAAGTCATCGGCGAGCAGGCGCTGCAGCAAGACGAAAGTACTGAGTTCACCGATCCGGCCGCCGGCCTCATGGCCGCGCGCGATCAGGCCATCAGCGCCCGCAAGGGCCGCTGCCCGGGCTACTTCGGGATCCGTGACCTCCACCAGCACCCGGCGTCCGGTGAAGTCCGCCGGGGACGGGGACGAACCCGCGCCGCTCCAATCGGCGAGCAGGATCGTCCGCGCCCTGGCAGGCAGATCCGCGTCGGTGAACGGCGAGCCGCCGGCCAGCCGCACACCGAAGGACGTGGTGATCCACTCGGCCGCCCGGGCCAGTTCCGCACGAGCCGACCGGTCTGCCGCAGTCAGATCGAGAACGCCAAGGCAGCCTGCGCGGACCGCAGCAGCCGCGAATCTCGCGGACGGTTCGGACAGCGGGTTCACGGCGATGACGAGATCCGTCATCGCCGAATTGATTGCCGCTGTCCCTTCGGGGCCTGCTGCAACGGCTGTCTCGTTGGCAACGGCAATGATCTTGCCACGACGATCTGCCACACTCATGTGTGCTCCCACTCATCGGGGCGGATGAAAGGTGTCGGCACACTTAAGCGTTTGAACCTGCGTCACGTCAAATGAAGGCCGATGTGGCTTTCGGGAAAGCGGGCGAGCACCCAGCTTTGGCACTCGAATCGTCAACAAAAATTAGTGTTCCCGACACATCCCCGAAATTCAGGCAAGGGATCGCAGGCTCTGGAGCATCACTTCGGCGGTGGGATGATCCAGATCGCTGAAGAGCGCCAGGGCCTGGGTCCAGGAGCTTCGCGCCGCCTGGTCGTCGCCGGTCTCGTGCTGGACGTCACCGAGACTGCGCAGCATAAGCGCCTGGTAGTACAGATCGCTGAGTTCGCGGTAGAGGACCAGTGCTTGCCGGTAGCAACTGATTGCTTCCTCGTTCTCGCCGAGACCGTGATGGGCAGTGCCGAGGCTGTCCCAGGTGGCCGCTTCGCCGAGCTTGTGATCGACCTCCTGGTAGAGAAGCTGCGCCTCTTGGCAGTACGCCACCGCCTGCCGGTAGTCGCCGAACGTGGCGGCGTGCAGCGTTCCGATGGAGTTGAGTGCCAGCGCCTGGCCGGTCCGGTGACCACTGGCCTTGAACAGTTCCGATGCGGCCAGGTCGTGCTGGTAGGAATCCTGCGGGCGGTCCTGCAGCGCCAGCACGAACGCGACCACCCGGTGGCACCACGCCTGGGCGAGTTGGTCACCGGACCGTACGGCGAGATCGAGCGCCATCCGGGCCTCGGCGGCGGCCGTGTCGAACTGTTCGAGCCGGGCGAGCGCATGGGCGAGATAGCGGTGCGCGACGATCTGGCCTGGTGCATCGCCACACCGTTCGGAGCAGTCGACGGCCGTCCGTGTGACGTCGGCCCAGGTGCTCCACAGGCCACGTCTCTCCAGGAATCCGGTGATGGTCCGGGCGAGATGGATGGCATGTGCGTCGAAGCCGTGCCGGGCGGCGTGGTCGATCAGCTCGACCAGGTTCGGGTGCTCGGACTCGAACCAGTCGAACGATTCCTGGTATCCGCCGAACCTGATGGCCTCGGTCTCGCCGCAGGTAGCGGGCAGTTCATCCGGATCGCGATGCGGCCGCAGCCACTGGTCGCCGGCGTCGGCGGTTCGCAGGTAGTGGTCAAGCAATCGCTGCACCGCCTGACGACATGCCTGCTCCTTGTCGATGCCACCGGCGAGCTCCACGGCGTACAGGTGCAGGAGGTCGTGGGAGGAGTACCGGTCCGGCGAGTGCTGGGTGATCAGATGCGCGCGCTCCAGCTCAGCCAGAGCCGGGCGGACGCGCTCGGCGGTGATCCCGGCGAGAGCCGCAGCAGCAGCGACCGGGAGGTCCGGACCCGGGTGCAGCCCCGATAGCCGGAAGACCCGCGCGGAGGTGGGAGTGAGCAGTTGGTACGACCAGGAGAAGACCGCCCGCAGGTCGGTCGCCTGATCCTCGCCTGTGAACGCGTCCAAGCCCTGCCGGGTACGCCGCAAGTCGACAGCCACGGCAGCCAGTGACCACGTCGGATGGGCGGCGGCATGAGCCGCGACGAGCGACAGGGCAAGCGGCAACCGGGCTGCCAACGAGGCCAACTCCGCGGCCGCGGCAGGCTCGGCTTTGACGCGAGCATGGCCGAGTCCGCCGACCAGGAGCAGGCGGGCCTCGTCGGTGTCCATCAGGTCGAGCGTCAGCGGGTGCGCGCCTTCACTGGCCAGCAAGCCCGGCAGGGTGCTTCGGCTGGTCACCAACACGCGGCAACTGCCCCCGCCGGGAAGCAGCGGCCGGACCTGCGCCGCGCTTCGGGCGTTGTCCAGCACGATGAGCATCCGCCGATCGGCCAGCAGGGTTCGGTAGAGCGCAGCGGCGGCGGCAGCATCGGCGGGGATCCGCCCGGGCGTCACCTGCAGAGCGTCGAGGAAGCCGCGCAGCGCATCGCCTGGGCTGATGAGGTCGCCGGACGGGTCGAAGCCGCGCAGGTTCACATACAGCTGTCCGTCGGGAAACGCCGAACCGGCCCGCTCGGCCCAACCGACGGCGAGTGCGGTCTTGCCAACTCCGGCAGTTCCCGAGATGACAGCGATTGTCGCCACCTGGCCTTTGGAGCCGAGCAGGACCCGATCCAGGTCAGTCAGTTCCTGGTCGCGGCCGACAAAGCCGCGGCCGACCGTCGGTAGCTGGTGAGGGATGACCTCTCGAGGCGTCCTGGCCGCCTGGGCATCTGTTGCCAGCACAGCCTGGTGCAATCGCCGGAGGGCCGGTCCGGGATCCAGGCCAAGTTCGTCCGCGAGCCGGCGGGATGCCTCGCTGAAGGTCCCGAGCGCATCGGCAGGCCGCCCGGCCCGGATCTGAGCCTGCATCAGCAGGGCCCAGAGCGGCTCGCGAAGCGGGTGTCGACGGGTCAGGCCAGTCAGCTCGGCCGTGACCTGCGCATGGTGACCGAGCTCTAGCCGAGCGCCAAGCAACAACTCAGTGGCGTGCAGGTGCTCCTCGGTCAGTACCGGCAGGGCGTCACGGATCAACGCACCCGCGGAAAGCCCGGCCAGCGGTTCGCCGCGCCACATCGCCAGCGCATCGGTCAGCAGCGCGGCCCTCTCGGCCGGGTCGGTCCGGTCGCTGCTCTCGGCCACCAGCGAGCGGAACCTGGTGAGATCGACGCCACCCGGGGAGACGCTGATCAGGTACCCGGCGTGGTCGGTGCGGATGATTGCGCCACCAACTATGGTCCGCAGTCGCGAGATGTAGGTCTGGAGGGCGGCGCGTGGTCTGGCCGGCAGCTCCGACTCCCACAGGGTGTCGACCAGGTCCTGAGCCGCGACCACCCGGTTCGGCTGCAACAGCAGGGCTGCCAGCAGCACCCGTTGCCTGTTCGCGGCCAGTTCGATGCGCCGGCCGGAGTCGTCGAGGACCTCCACCGGGCCGAGCAACCGGAATTCCATGCCGGCCATTCTGTCTGCTCGGTGACTTCTCGGCGAGGAAAGCGACGCGAAAGCGCGCTGAATGCGGCAACGGTCATGCTTCCAGCCGGGTCCTGCCACGCAAAGCCCGGGGGACGGTCAGGCGTGATCAGGTTCCGAGCGCCCTTGGGGAGGCGGACCAGAAGGGGCACCGCAGTTCGCGGTGCCCGTTGCTCGCCCAACGGGGGAGGGGGCGAGAGTTGGGGGCGAGTGGTGTCGCCGGTCGCGCCGGCCGGCGGCACCACCCGGGGGATGACGGATGGTGAATGCATCGATACGATCCGTGGTGCACGGGATGGCGTTCAGGACGTGTCGATCCACGGGTGGCGTGCTTGCCGCGCTTAGCCTGAGAATCCGGATCCAACGGGGGAGACGTCAGCGCCATGGCTAACAGCATGCTCGGCCGCGATATGGCGGTCGACCTCGGTACCGCGAACACCCTGGTCTATGTGCGTGGCCGCGGGGTGGTCCTGAACGAACCGTCGGTAGTGGCAACCCGGACCGACGAGCCACGTGAGGCGGTCGCCTTCGGGCACGAGGCCAAGAAGATGATCGGCCGGACCCCGGGCAACATCACGGCGATCCGGCCGCTCAGGGATGGCGTGATCGCCGACTTCGACGCCGCCGAGCAGATGCTGCGCTACTTCATCCAGCGGGTGCACCGGCGCCGGTACTTCGCCAAGCCGCGGATCGTGGTCTGCGTGCCGTCGGGCATCACCGCGGTCGAGCAACGGGCGGTCCGCGACGCCGGTTACATGGCCGGGGCCCGCAAGGTCTACATCATCGAGGAGCCGATGGCCGCCGCGCTCGGCTCGAACCTCGAGGTCCGGGACGCGACCGGCAACATGGTCGTCGACATCGGCGGAGGCACCACCGAGGTCGCGGTGATCTCGTTCGGCGGCATCGTCACCAGCCAGTCGATCCGGGTGGCCGGCGACGCGATCGACAAGTCTGTCGTGAACTACTGCAAGAAGGAGTACTCGCTGATGCTCGGCGAGGCCACCTCCGAGCAGATCAAGATGACGATCGGGTCGGCCTTCCCGACGTCGGACGGGCCGGATTCCGAGATCCGCGGGCGGGACATGGTCTCCGGCCTGCCGCGCACCGTGAACGTGTCCTCGTCGAGCATCCGGCAGGCGATCGAGGAGCCGATCACGGCGATCGTGGACGCGGTCAAGGCCACCCTGGACAAGACGCCGCCCGAACTGGCCGGCGACATCGTCGACCGCGGCATCGTGCTGACCGGTGGCGGTGCGCTGCTGAAGGGCATGGACGAGCGCCTCCGGCACGAGACCGGCATCCCGATCCACGTCGCGGACAACCCGCTGGACGCCGTCGTACTGGGAGCCGGCAAGTGTGTCGAGAACATCGATACCCTGCAGCGAATCCTCGTCACCGACGACCGCCGCCGCTGACTGAAATGTTGAAAGACCTGGGAACCCCCGCCAAGGGACTGGTCCGTTCGGTCGGCATGCCACGGGAGGTCCGGCGCCACCGGACCATCCTGGTGCTGCTCATCCTGGCCTCCTTCACCCTGATCACGCTGGACGCGCGACGCTCGGCGGGGTCACCGGTGGACCCCTTGCGGCACGCGGCCGCCGCGGTATTCGGACCATTTGAGTCGGGCGCCAGTTCGGCCCGGCAGCCGTTGAACAACCTGCGCGACCGGTTCGCCGAGGTGGACCGGCTGAAGGCGGACAATAACAAGCTGAAGGCCGAGAACGAGCGCCTGGCCACGCAGTTGGAGACCACCGACTACGCCCGGAGCCGCGCAACAGAGCTGGACCGGCTGCTGAAGGTCGCGCCGGCCTACACGATCACCCCGGCGCGGGTCGTCGGGATCGGCAATGCCCAGAGCTTCAACCACACCGTCACGATCGACGCCGGTACGGCGGACGGTGTCCGGCCCGACATGACCGTGCTGAACGGTGACGGCCTGGTCGGCCGGGTCGTCCGGACCACCGAGGCGACCGCGACGGTGCTGCTGATCGGCGACCGGAACTCGACGGTCGGCGGCCGGCTCGCCTCGACGCTGGCGCTGGGCTTCGTCTCCGGCCGGGGCGAGCTCGGCTCGGGCGCAGTCCTGAATTACCAACTGGTGGACCTGAAGGCCCGGCCGAAGGTGGGGGACAGGATCGTCACCTGGGGCTCGAGCGGCAACGCGCCGTACGTGCCGGGGGTTCCGATCGGGATCGTCAGTGCGGTCACTCCTGTCCAGGGCGTGCTCGGCTCCACCACGCTCGTCAAGCCGTACGTCGACCCGAGCCGGATCGACGCTGTGGGCGTGGTCACCGGACCGCCCGCGCGGCCGCCCCGGACCACCGTGTTACCGGGGGAGGGACGCTGACGTGATCGCGATCCGGATCAGTCTGACTGCGCTGTTGCTGCTGATAGCGGTGACCGTGCAGATGTCGATGCTGCCGAACCTGGCCGTGGCCGGGGTCGGCTGCGACCTGGTGCTGATCGTGGTGATCGCGCTGGCGCTGTCCCGCGGGCCCGAGTTCGGCGCGATCGCGGGATTCGCCGGCGGCCTGCTGCTGGACGTCGTACCGCCTGCTGACCACACCGCCGGCCGATGGGCCCTGGCGCTGGCCCTTTCCGGGTACGTCGCCGGGCTGATCCGGCGCGAGACCTCCACCGGCCCGGTCGGCCCGGTCGGGGTGGCGCTGACCGTCGTACTGGGTGCGGCCCTGTCGTTCGGGGTGTATTCGGCGACCGGGTCGTTGCTGCACGACCCAGCAGTGGATTGGGGTGCTTTCGGGGTGCGCCTCGGCATCGCCGCCGGGTACGACGTGGTGGCGGCGATCGTGGTGATCCCGATCGTCATGTGGGTTCTGCGCCGGGTGGAACCTGTGCGCGAGCGAGGGCGGGTGGTGCTATGAGTTTCGACAGCTTCAACCTGGCGCCGCTGCGGCCGCGGCTGCGCCTGCTGGTAATCCAGGTACTGGTCTTCTCGTTGCTGTTCACGTTGCTCGCACGCGTCTGGTACATGCAGGTGGTGTCGTCCGAGGACTACTCGCAGGCGGCCACTCAGAACCACAGCCGTGAGGTGCTCACCCCAGCCCCGCGTGGTGCGATCGTCGATGCCGCCGGCCGCACGCTGGTCGGGAACCGGGTCTCCCTGGTGATCACAGTCGACCGCTCGTTGCTGGCGAAGCTGCCGTCGGCACAGCAGCAGGCAGTGCTGGCACGGCTTGCGGACGTGCTGGGCCAGAAGCCGGCCGATCTCACCGCCCGGACCATGCTGTGCGGTGAGCCCGGGGCCTCGAAACCACCCGCCTGCTGGAACGGCACGCCGTACCAGCCGATCCCGGTCGCAAAGGACGTCAGCGAGCAGGTCGCGATCGAGGTGATGGAACGCCGGGAGGACTTTCCCGGGGTGGCCGCGGAAACCGCCGCACTGCGAACCTATCCAGCGCCGTACGGGGTGAACGCGGCGCACATCCTCGGCTACCTGTCGCCGATCACGACCGGCGAGCTGGACGACCTGGAGAAGGCGGGGCAGGACTCGGTCATGCACCGGTCGGACCTGGTCGGCCGGGCCGGCGTCGAGCGGACGTACGACGCGATGCTGCGCGGCACCCCGGGCGTCAAGAACCTCATCGTGGACGCGGTCGGCTACACCACCGGGGTGCAGAAGGAGACGGCGCCGGTGCCCGGATCCACTCTCGTCACCAGCATCGATGCCCGGATCCAGGCCGCGGTCGAGGCGCAGTTGCGCGGCGCGATCCTCACCGCCCGCAAGCAGTACGACAAGGTCACCCATCGCAACTACGTAGCCGACTCCGGCGCGGCCGTGGTGATGGACGTGAAGACCGGCCAGATCGTCGCGATGGCGAGTTCCCCGAGGTACGACCCGGGCGTGTGGGTCGGCGGCATCTCGCAGCGGGAGCTCGACGCGCTCTACTCCCGGCGAGCCGGTACGCCGCTGCTGTCGCGGGCGTTGCAGGCACAACTGGCGCCTGGTTCGACCTTCAAGCCGATCACCACGTCAGCGGCGCTGGCGAACGGGTACAGCACGAAGACCCGGCTGGACTGCTCGCCGAATTTCGTGGTCGGCAACCGCAAGTTCAAGAACTACGAGTCCGCGTCGTACGGGATGATCGGCTTCGACCAGGCACTGGCGCTGTCCTGCGACACCTTCTTCTACCGGATCGCCTACGCGTCCTGGTTGAAGGAGGGCGGCGACTCCGGCGACATCAACGCCCGCGATCCTCTGGTGGAGATGGCGAAGAGCTTTGGCCTCGGTCGCCCGACCGGTATCGACCTGCCCGGCGAGGCCAGTGGCCGGATTGCCGACCGGAAGTGGAAGCAGGAGTACTTCGACGCGCAGAAGGACTACTACTGCAAGCTGGCCGACAGTCCGCCGGCCGGTACCTCGAACTTCCTGAAGCAGTTCTCGCGCGAGTTCTGCACGGACGGCTACCGCTACCGGGCCGGTGACGCGGTCAACTTCGCCATCGGCCAGGGCGACACCACCGTGACACCGTTGCAGTTGGCAACGGTCTACTCGGCGCTAGCCAACGGCGGCGTGCTCTGGCAGCCGCACGTCGCGAAGAGCATGATCGCCCCGAACGGCAAGAGCAAGCCGATCCCCGGCAAGGTGGCTGCCCGGCTGCCGGTGCCTTCGAGCACGCTGCAGTACATCGACAAGGCCCTGAAGCAGACAGCCCGTACCGGTACGGCGGCGTGGAAGTTCGCCGGGTTCCCGCTAGACCAGGTGCCGATCCGTGCCAAGACCGGTACGGCCGAGGTCTACGGCATGCAGACCACGTCCTGGCTGGCGAGCTATACCGACCGGTACGCCGTCGTGATGATGATCTCTCAGGCCGGCACCGGCTCGGGCGCCTCCGGCACGGCTGTCCGCCACATCTACGAGCAGCTCTACAACATCAAGCCACCGGCACTGCCGAAGAAGGCCGGCAGATGAGCCTGCTCACGCCGCCCCGGCAGTCGTGGCCCCGTCTGGATCGGCGCTCGGCGCTCTGGCAAGCGGACTGGGTGCTAGTCATCGGTGTCGTCACGCTGTCCGCGATCGGCGCCCTACTGATCTGGTCAGCGACGTACCAGCGGACCTCGCCCACCGGCGGCAACCAGTACGCTTTCCTGGTCCGGCACGCCCTGAACTTCGCCATCGGCCTGGTGCTCGCGATCGGTGCCGCCGTGACGAATCACCGGCGGGTGCGCATCCTCGCGCCCGTCCTGTACGCCGCATCCGTAGTCGGGCTGATCCTCGTGCTGGTGCCTGGCGTCGGTGTTGTCATCAACGGGTCGCGGTCCTGGATCCAGCTGCCCTGGATGTCGGTCCAGCCGAGCGAGTTCGCCAAGCTCGCGGTGATCGTCGGGATGGCGCTGCTGTTCGCGGAGAAGGGCGAGACCAACCACCGCAAGAGCGCCTGCACGATCGATGTGGCCCAGGCGCTCGCGGTGGCCGCCGTACCGGTGATCCTGGTGATGCTGCAGCCGGACCTGGGCACGGTGATGGTGCTCGGCTCGATCGTCTTCGCCATCATCGCGGTGTCGGGTGTGCCGAGGCGCTGGCTGCTCGGAATGGTGACGGTCTCGATCGTGGTCGCGGTGCTGGCGATCCACCTGAAGGTGCTGAAGGACTACCAGTTGGCCCGGTTCACCGCCTTCGCCGATCCCTCGCAGGACGTGAAAGGCGCCGGCTACAACGTGAACCAGGCACGGATCGCGATCGGCAACGGCGGCGTCTTCGGCCAGGGGCTGTTCCACGGATCGCAGACGCAGAACGCCTTCGTGCCCGAGCAGCACACCGACTTCGTCTTTTCCGTCGCAGGCGAGGAACTCGGCCTGATCGGTGCCGGGGGCATCATTCTGCTGTTCGCGCTGGTGCTCTGGCGGGCGCTGCGGATCGCGATGAACGCGCGGGACGCGTTCGGCCGGCTGGTAGCCAGCGGGATCGTCTGCTGGTTCGCGTTCCAAGCCTTCGAGAACATCGGCATGACCCTGGGCATCATGCCGGTGACCGGCCTGCCGCTGCCCTTCGTCTCGTACGGCGGATCGTCCATGTTTGCCGGGCTGCTGGCGATCGGCCTGCTCCAAAACATCCATTTGCGCAATCATCAGTTCTGACTCGGGTACGATGCGTGCCCCTCGCTCGTGCCACTGGAACCGGCTTTGGAAAGGGCCCATGTACAAGATCGCGTCATTCCCGCTTGCCGCTCTGGCGGCCTTTTCCCTTACTCTCACGGCGTGCTCGGGCGGCAAGAACACCGGCTCCTCGACGCCGACCACGTCCGCTCAGTCGTCCCCGCCGGCGACCTCCTCCACGCCGCCCAGTACGCCGACCGCGACGCCGATCTCGTCCGCCCCGGTGAAGCGAACGGCCGCAGAACTGACCAAGGCACTGCTCGCCCTGTCGGACCTGCCGAGTGGATTCGCCCTCGAGGCCGACGACACCAGCGGGGTCAGTGGCGCCTTCTCGTCGAAGGACGCCAACTGCCGCACGCTGGTGAAGTACCTCAACGCGAACGAGGCGCCGGGCTCCAAGGCCACCGCAGCCCGGTCCTTCTCCGGTGGCCAGGAGGGGCCGTACATCGACTTCGGCCTCGATGCGATGGGTTCGTCCAAGGCCGTCACTGCCCTGCAGCAGTCTTTCCGGATCGCGGTGAAGACCTGCAAGAAGGTGACCCTGCGCATCTCGGGCCTTGGCACCTCGCCGATGGAGGTTCGCGAGATCTCGGCGCCGCAGTTCGGCGAGCACCCGTTCGCGTTCCGGCTGACCGGCACCGGGGGACCGCTGCAGGGTCGCGAGTTCACCATGGCGACGATCGGCCTGAACGACGTGGTCCTCTCCGTCGGGGTGCTGGGCGGCCAGCCCAGCGAACTCGACGGCGCAGCCGAAGCAGCCGTGACGAAGGCCCGCAAGGTCCTCGGTGGCACCAAGTCAGGCACCTGACGTCCATCCGTAGGCTGTCGGCATGCGACTGAATCACCACCTGACTGGACCCGACGACGCACCCGTGGTCCTACTCGGACCATCCCTCGGTACGACCCACCAGATGTGGTCCGCGCAGGTGGAGCTGCTGTCCGGGCAGTTCCGGGTGGTTGCCTTCGACCACCGTGGCCACGGTGGTTCCGAGGTTCCGCCCGGGCCTTACTCGATCGAGGACCTCGGCGGTGACGTCGTCGAACTACTGGACGAGCTCGGCGTCGAGCAGGCGTCGTACGTCGGGATCTCGCTAGGTGGAGCGGTCGGACTCTGGCTGGCGGAGAACGCGGGTGACCGGTTCCACCGGTTCGTCCTGATGTGCCCGCCGGCTTATCCCGCCGCGGGCGCGCAGATGTGGATCGATCGTGCTGCCAAGGTCCGCTCGGAAGGCACCCAGGCCATCGTCGAAGTCACCCTCGGCCGCTGGTTCCTTCCCGAGTTCATGGAGTCGCACCCTGATGAGGTGGCGGCGATCCGCCAGCAGCTTCTGGACACTCCCGACGAGGGCTACGCCTCCTGCTGCGAGGCCCTCGCCGCGCTGGATCTGCGCGACGGCCTTGGCGACATCAGTGCGCCGGTCCTGCTGATCACGGCCGACTCCGACACCTCGATCCCGCCCGAAACGGTGCTCCCGCTGGCCGACGAGATTCCTGGCGCCCGCCTCGAGGTCATCGAGCATGCGGCCCATCTGGTCAACGTTTCCCACCCCGACCAGATCAACTCACTCCTCCTGGCCCACCTGACCTGAGGACGAGCCCGACACCGGTGCTAACGCACAGACCTCCGGTGCAGGACACTCGCTTGCCCGTTTCCGTCCTGTTGGCGGCGGGTAGAAGCAGTCCTGGGCGGGAGCTTATGGGGACGCCCATCTCACTGGCCGGCAAGCGAGGAGATGGTGGTCTTCATGGCACTGAGCCGACG
>JAWWPC010000135.1:0-23953 GCA_033851055.1 Kribbellaceae bacterium
ACACCCCCGCGAACACCAGCGAGATGTCCGAAAGCGACATCCCGTTCTGCAGATACTGGCCGAGCCCCTCGCCCAACTCGGGTGACGTCGCGATCAGCTCGGCAGCCATCAGGGACCGCCAGGAGAAGGCCCACCCCTGCTTCAGCCCGCCGAGGAAGCCCGGTAGCGCCGCGGGCAGCAGGATGTAGCGGATCCCGCCCAGGCGGCTCGCGCCGAGAGCCTTGCCCACTCGCGGCAGGATCGGCGGCACCTGGTCCAGACCCGACACCAGACCGTTGGCGATCGACGGTACGGCGCCCATCAGCACGACCCAGTAGATCGCCCGATCGTTCAGGCCGAACCACAGGATGGCGGCCGGCACCCAGGCCACCGACGGCAGGCTCTGCAGCCCGGACACCAGGGGGCCGATCCCCCGGCGGATCAAAGTGACGTTGGCGATCGCGAGGCCGAGTGGGACAGCGATGAGCAGCGCGATCGCGAACCCGATCACCGCCCGGTGGACCGACACCCAGAACAGATCGAGGATCTGACCGGTGGTTACCAGCTCCCAGATCTGCGACCAGACCGCGACCGGAGACGGCAACTTGAACTCGGGCCAGAAGGCCGCCGCCCAGAGCACCTGCCACACGACCACGAGCAGCACCACGACGGCGACCGGGGGCAGTACCCGACCTACGATCCGCCTGAGCAGGCCACCGTCGCTCGCGGAGACGGGTGTGTCCAGCGCATCCAGCCCGGCCTCGACCGACCCGGCGTACTCGTCGCCAGGCCGGATGCGGTTCTGAACGGGTCCGACGGCGCCGTCAGGCCGCGGCATGGCTGCTGATCACCGTTCGGAGCTCGGCATTGACCTCTTCCACCGCGGCGGCCTCGCGGGCGCCCGAGAGACCGTCCACGTCCCAGTCGCGGACGACCCGGCCGGGACGGGACGACAGCAGTACGACCCGCTGGCCGAGCCGAACCGCCTCGCGGACATCGTGGGTGACGAACAGGATCGCCGTCCCCGTCGCGCGCCAGATCCGGAGCAGCTCGGCCTGGAGCACGTCCCGGGTGATCGCGTCGAGTGCCGAGAACGGCTCGTCCATCAACAGCAGCGAGGGCTTGCCGACGCCCGAGCCGGTGTTGTCCGTGGTCGACGCAAGGGCGCGGGCCAGGGCGACCCGCTGGCGCATACCGCCGGACAGCTCGTGCGGACGCTTGTCCCCGAGTCCGGCGAGGCGTACCAGCTCGAGCAATTCGGCCGCTTTGGCCCGGCGCTCGGTCTTCGAGATGCCAGCCATCCGCAGCGGCAACTCGACGTTGCCGGCCGCGGTCAACCACGGCATCAGCGCCGGCTCCTGGAAGACCACCGCAGGCCTCGATGAGCTGAGCTCGATCCGGCCGGCGGTCGGGTCGTCCAGGCCGGCCACGAGGTTGAGCAGGGTCGTCTTGCCGCAGCCGGAGGCGCCGAGCAGGCAGACGAACTCCCCCGCAGCCACCTCCAGATCGACCTGGTCGAGCGCAACGACTGCCCGCCGTCCCTGTCCGAAGGTCTTGCCCACCTGATGGAACCGGACCGGGGAGGGTGCGTCGTTGACTGCCTGCCGAGCTTCGACTGTCGCTGTCATCGTCTGCCTTTCCTCGTTGCCGGAACCATCTGCCGGCGGGCGGATCGCTATTTCTGGTCCAGCCCAGCGGCGTTGACCGTAGGCTTGCCGGCCTTCGCCAGTACGTCGTTCAGCGGGCCCAGGTCGGCGAATCCGGCGACGCTCGGCGCGGTCTTCGTGATGCCGGCGGTGACCTGGTCCTTGGCCAACTGCGGGAACTCGGCCGCGATCGGGTCGGCGGTGACCTCGATTTTGCTGAAGGCTCGGTCGATCACCGCGGGCGTCAACGCCTTGCCGGTCAGATCCTTCAGCTGCTTGTTGACCGCTGTCTTCGCCGCGGCCTTGTCAGTGTTGGTGAAGTTGATGGCGGCGACCAGACCGGCCAGCAACTGCCGCACCGTCGCCGGGTGCTGCTGCAGGAACTGGGTCCGTACGATCAGCACGGTGGTGGGGAACTTGCCGCCCGGCCAGAGCGTGGCCTCGTCCAACAGCACCTTCGCGCCGGCGTCCAGCACCAGCCGGGACGACCAGGGCTCAGGAAGCCAGGCAGCATCAACGTCACCCTTCTTGAACGCGTCCAGTGTCTGCGCGTTCTCCAGGTTGGTGACCTTGACCTTGCCGGTCAGGTTCTGCTGGGCCAGCCACTTCTTCAGCGACACGTCCTGAGTGTTGCCGAGCTGCGGCGTGACCACGGTTTTGCCGACCAGGTCCGCGGGCTTGGTGATGCTCGGCTTGACTACCAACTGGGCGCCGCCCGAGGTGGTGCCCGCGATCAGCCGGACCGCCTCGCCGTTCGACTTCGAGTAGGCGTTGATGGCCGGGCCGGAGCCGATGAAGGTGGCGTCGAGCGAGCCGCCCAGCAGCGCGCCGACCGCTTCGGGGCCGGCGTTGAACTTGGTCGGCACGAGCTTGGTGCTGCCGAGCTCCTTGGTGAACAGCCCCTGGTCCAGACCGACAAGAGCGGCGGCATGCGTCACGTTCGGGAAGTAGCCAAGGCGCAACTCGCTCGCCGGGCCCTTGTCCGTCGAGCTGGCGGAGGTCGTCGGAGTGTCGGCGCGGGAGCAGCCGGCGACAGCGGCGAACACGGCCACGACAGCGGCCGAGGCGGCCAGAAAGCGGGCAGGACGGATGCTGATGATGCTCACAGATTTACCTTCGGAGGTCCGGGCGACGCCAGGAGGTCGCGGGAGGTCAGGTCAGAGCGAGCTAAGACTGCGCCGAAGGTCAACAGGTTGCGGAGGCGACGCGCAACAGGTCCACGTGCCGACGGCGCGTGAGCGCGTCGGCAGGGCTGTTCTTGGTGACCTGCATGCACACCATGAAAGCGGACAAAGTCGATCAACGGGCTGTGGTTTCGCGATGTGAGACGACAAATCACTCACTGAGACACACCTCTGTCCGACGCTTGCCCGACGTAACCGACTCCGTCCCTGACCTTCCGATCGGTAGATTGTTGCGGTGAAGACGATGGATCAGCCGCGACTGCCGGGGGTGGTCAGCCACATCCGCCGCAGCGCGCGGATGACGGCCGGCCAGCAGCGGGCGTGGAAACAACTCTGGCCCGACCTCGGCCGGAGTCTCGACGATCGCCCACTGGATGCTGCGGCAAACGGCGCGGATGAGGTGGCGCCGCCGATGGAGCTGAATGCGTGGTTCGGCCGGACTGCGCCGGTGGTGCTCGAGATCGGGTCTGGTATGGGCGAGACGACTTCCCAGCTTGCGCTGGCCGCGCCCGAGATGAACCACCTCGCCGCCGAGGTGTACCCGGCCGGCCTCGGACAGTTGATGTTGTGGGCGGAGAGGTACAACCTGCGGAACCTGCGCCTGATCGACGGCGACGCAGTAGACCTGCTGCGGGACCACCTCCTGCCTGGTTCGCTCGCCGGCGTACGGATCTACTTCCCGGACCCCTGGCCGAAGAAGCGCCATCACAAGCGCCGCCTGGTGAAGCCGGACTTCGTCTCCCTGATCGCCTCCCGCCTGACGCCGGGCGGAACCCTGCACCTGGCGACGGACTGGCAGCACTACGCCGACCAGATGCTCGAGATCTGCTCAGCCGAACCCCACCTACGCAACCGCTACGCCGCTACGTCCGGCGGCTGGGCCCCGCGCCCGGACTGGCGCCCCACCACCAAGTTCGAAGCCCGCGCCCGCGCCGAAGGCCGTCATTGCCGCGACCTGATCTTCGAGAAGGCCGATCCGGCTGCCTGCTAGCGGGGTCCGCTGGGCCACCTCAGTCGCCCCAGAAGAGGCGGTCCACTACCCCGCGGGCGCGGCGAGTCCGGCGCCGGTAGTCGTCGGAGAACCGGCCCGACTCCCCCGGCGGATACCCGCAGATCCGCGCCACCGCCGCGAGGTCGCGCGGATCCCTCGGCAACGAGTCACCCGGCCGGCCCCGGACCAGCATGATCGCGTTGCGGATCCGCGTCGCCATTTCCCAGGCGTCGCGGAGGACGTCCGCGTCCCGGCTGTCGACCAGGCCGGCTTCCACCGCGGCACGGAGTGCGCCGAGTGTGCGCGTCGTCCGCAGGCCCTCCACCCGATGTGCCTCGCGCAGCTGGAGCAGTTGCACGGTCCACTCGATGTCGGCGAGACCGCCGCGGCCCAGCTTCGTGTGCGTCGCCGGATCAGCCCCACGCGGGAGCCGTTCGGCATCGACCCGGGCCTTGATCCTGCGGATCTCCGTCACCTCGTGATCCTGTACGCCGTCCGCCGGGTACCGCAGCGGGTCGATCAGCGCCCGGAAGGCCTCGCACAACTCTTGATCGCCGCAAAGGGGATCCGCCCGCAGGAGCGCCTGCGCCTCCCAGACCGTCGACCAACGCGCGTAGTAGGACGCGTACGACGCGAGGGTCCTGACCAGCGGTCCTTGCCGGCCCTCCGGTCGCAGGTCCGCGTCGATAGCCACCGCCGGGTCCGCCCCAGGCAGAGCCAGTAGTCGCCGCAGTTCCGTCGCGGTCTGGGTTGCGAAGTCAGTCGCCGCCTTCTCGTCCGCGCCCGGCAGCGGGTCGTGTACGAACATCACGTCGGCGTCGCTACCGTAGCCGAGCTCGTGCCCACCGAACCGCCCCATCGCCACGATCGCCATCCGGGTCGGCTCGGGCTCCCCCTTGGCCACCGTGCGCCGGGCCACCTCGAGAGCGGCACTCAACGTCGCCGCGCAGATCACCGTCAGCGCCTCCCCGACGGCCTCCACCTCGAGTACGCCGGACAGGTCCGCAGCCGCGACCCGGAACAACTCCCGCCGGCGTACGGCGCGGATCGCCGCCACCGCGGCCCCGGGTTGATCCTGACGCCCGCCGGCCGCGGACATCTCCGCCAGCAACGCCTCGAGCCTGCGCGGGGTCAGCTCCCGCTCGTCTGCCAGCATCGCCGTAGCCTCGGGCGCCCGCTGCAAGAGCTCCACCGCGTACCGACCACTGGCCAGCAAGTGCGCGAGTCGTTCCGCCGAGGCTCCCTCGTCACGCAACTGCCGCAGGTACCAGGGAGTCGAGCCGAGCGCGTCGGAGATCGTCCGGAACGCCAGTAGTCCGGCGTCCGGGTCAGGTGACTCCGCGAACCAGCCGAGCATGGCCGGCAGCAGCGCCCGCTGGATCGAGGACCGCCGCGACACTCCCTCCGAGAGTGCTTCGATATGGCGCAACGCCGAGGCCGGATGGTCGTACCCGAGCGCGGTGAGGCGCTGCTTGGCCGCTTCGGGCGTCAACCGCACCTCGTTCCCGGGGATGCGCGCGACAGCCGCGAGAAGTGGGCGGTAGAAGAGCTTCTCGTGCAGCCGGCGGACCTCTAGCGCGTGCTTCTTCCAAGCCGCCGTGAGATCCGCGACGGGGTTCCTGGTGAAGCCGAGCGATCGCCCCAGCCGGCGCAGGTCGCCCTCGCCATCGGGGACCTGATGAGTACGCCGCAACCGGTACAGCTGGATGCGGTGCTCCATCGATCGCAGGAACCGGTACGCGTCCGCGAGCATCGCGCCGTCCTTCCGACCGACATAGCCCGAGGTGGTCAGCTGCTCGAGCCCAACCAGGGTGGTCCCGCTGCGGACCGACTCGTCGCTGCGGCCGTGCACCAGTTGCAGCAACTGGACAGCGAACTCCACGTCCCGCAGCCCACCTGGCCCGAGTTTGAGCTGCCGATCCGCGTCTGCCGCGGGAATGTGGTCGACCACACGTCGGCGCATCGCCTGCACGTTGTCGACGAAGCCGTCCCGGTCCGCCGCGGACCACACCAGCCGTGCTATCCGGTCGGCGTACGCCCGGCCTAGTTCGACGTCGCCCGCGATCGGCCGTGCCTTGAGCAGCGCCTGGAACTCCCAGGTCTTGGCCCATCGCTGGTAGTACGCGATGTGGCTGTCGAGCGTCCGCACCAAGGGCCCCGCCTTACCCTCCGGTCGCAGCGCGGCGTCAACCGGCCAGAGCGAGCCCTCGGCCGTGTGCACGGAGCAGATCCGCATCACCGCGGCCGCCAAGTGGGTTGCGGTCTTCAGCGCCGGCGCCTCCGGCTCATCCTTGAGCGGTTCGGCGACGAAGAGAACGTCGACGTCGCTCACATAGTTGAGCTCCCGGCCGCCACACTTCCCCATCGCAATGATCGCCAGCCGGCAATCCGCCGCGTCCGGGTGCGAGTCAAAAAACTCGTTCCGGGCGATCTGCAATGCCGTCTCCAGCGCCCCGCCGGCCAGATCAGCCAGTACGGCGGCCACCTCGTCGACCAGCAGGCCCTCGGCCAGGTCGCGCGCGGCCAATCGCAACAGCAACCGGCGGTACTCGACTCGCAGAGCATCCTCCGGGTTCTCCGCGTCGACCGCCGTCGCCAAGCACGCAACCACGTCGTCAGGCGTCAGGCGAGCCGCAGCCAGCGCCGGGTCAGCCAGGTCGTACCAGTGTCGCGGATGCACGGCCAGATGCCGCCCGAGCGCCTCGCTGGCCCCGAGCACGGCGGTCAGCCGGCGCCGGAAGCCGTGGTCCAGCTCGAGGGCCCGCGCAAACGCCGCCACGTCATAGCCGTTGCTGTGCAGCGACTCGGCCATCCCGAGCACGGACTGCAGAGCCAGATCGGGGTCGGCCGACGCCGACAGTGACGTGATCAGCTGGTCGGTCACCATCGGACTTTGTTCGTCCACTCTGTCGAGCTGGTCGAGCAGCCGCCCCGCCCGTTGCGGATCGGCGAAACCGAGCCGCGCCAACCGGCCCTCGCCCGACGCCCTCCGCGATTCCGCCACGGCAGTCAGGTTATCCAGACCACCTCAGTCGTACTACGGGGCGCCGTACGAGTGAGGCACTTCTCGACCCGGGGCCGCGACCGTATGTCGGACGGATTGCGGTACCGGCACGATCGATACTCGGCGTCTTCTGGCGGATTCGTACCGTAGTCGGCATTATTTCTCTTTATGGTAATGATGACGGGGTCGCTTTTCCTGCGGGGCACAGTAGTTTGGCTGACGCCTCAGCAAGGCGGGCGGGTGTCCGGCCCTCCCAAGCCGGATTACGACTACGACTACACAGCTACGGCTTACCTTCCTCCGCTGACGGCTGAGGATGGCCAAGGCGGGCTCTCGCTGCGCCGGTTCGCGCCGACCGCGTGGCGTTCCCCTGTCGAGGGCCTGCTGGTCCCCGGCAAGGACCTCCGCGCGCAACAGGTGGCGCCGGGCTGCATCGTGGTGGTGACCGAGGGGCTGCGACCCGTCGGTCTCTTCACAGTCGAGGAGGTCCAGGCGCTCGATGACGACGACGCCCTGGGGGAGGAAGTGCCGGACGAGCCCCAGATCACCGAGCTCGCTGCGGTCCAACCTCCGGCAGACGCCGACTCCGCGCCGCCGTACCGGCACTCCACCGCGGCGGCCCGGTGGTCGTCGCAGGATCCAGTCGGCACCGGCTGATCTCCTGGTGTCCTGCCGCCCGTCGAACTTGGTCATTCGGGACCGATGAATGCCGACACGCCGGGTCACAAGGGACCGACGATCAGGATTGGTTAGAGGACTGGGAGGAGTTTGTTGAGCTCGAAGGGGGTTACCTGCTTGCGGTAGTCCTGCCATTCGGAGCGCTTGTTGCGGAGGAAGAAGTCGAAGACGTGCTCGCCGAGGGTCTCGGCGACGAGTTCGCTCTCCTCCATCGCATTAATGGCCTCCGCGAGGCTGCCGGGGAGCGGCTTGATGCCTAGGGCCCGACGCTCACGATCGGTCAGGGACCAGACATCGTCCTCGGCCTCGCGTGGCAGCTCGTAGCCCTCTTCGATGCCCTTCAGACCGGCGGCCAGCATCAACGCGAACGCGAGATACGGGTTCGCCGAGGAGTCGAGCGCCCTGAACTCGACCCGGCTGGACTGGCCCTTGTGCGGCTTGTACAGCGGGACGCGGACCAGGGCCGAGCGGTTGTTGTGACCCCAGCTGATGAACGACGGTGCCTCGTCGCCGACCGCCAGGCGCTTGTAGGAATTCACCCACTGGTTCGTCACCGCGGTGATCTCCGCTGCGTGGTGCAGCAGACCGGCGATGAAGGCGCGGCCGGTCTTGGACAGCTGGTACTGCGCGCCGCCCTCGAAGAACGCGTTGCGATCGCCCTCGAACAGGGACATGTGCGTGTGCATGCCCGATCCGGGGTGCTGGCTCAGCGGCTTCGGCATGAATGAGGCGTAGATGCCCTGGCTCAGCGCTACCTCCTTCACCACCACCCGGAAAGTCATGATGTTGTCGGCGGTGCTCAGCGCGTCGGCGTACCGCAGGTCGATCTCCTGCTGGCCCGGGCCGCCCTCGTGGTGGCTGAACTCGACCGAGATGCCCATCGACTCGAGCATCGTGATCGCCTCACGGCGGAAGTCGTTGCCGATTCCCTGCGGGGTGTGGTCGAAGTAGCCGGACGAGTCGACCGGTTCCGGGTAAGTGCCCGGCGCGCCGGTCAGCGACTTGAACAGGTAGAACTCGATCTCGGGGTGGGTGTAGAAGGTGAAGCCGAGGTCGGCGGCCTTCGACAGCGTCCGCTTCAGCACGTGCCGCGGATCCGCGTACGACGCCGACCCGTCCGGCATGTTGATGTCGCAGAACATCCGCGCGGTGCCCATCGTCTCGCCGCGCCAGGGCAGGATCTGGAAGGTCGACGGGTCCGGCTTGGCCAGCATGTCCGCCTCGGTGACCCGGGCGAAGCCCTCGATCGCCGACCCGTCGAATCCGATGCCCTCGGCAAACGCCCCCTCCAACTCGGCCGGGGCGACTGCGACCGACTTCAGGAACCCGAGCACGTCGGTGAACCAGAGCCGGACGAACCGTACGTCGCGCTCCTCGAGCGCGCGCAGAACGAACTCTTGCTGCTTGTCCATCGGCTGTTCCACCTCTCTGTCGCACTCGATATTCCGGGCCCTCACACAGTGTGCAGTGCCTCTGTTAAGCAGACGTTACGTGCTCGCCGACCGATCTCCTGCATGCGCCCCCGGGTACTGCCCCAGCGTAGGTTGAAGGGGTGCCAATGACCCCGATCTTGATCTTCGACGGCGACTGCGCCTTCTGTACGACGAGCGCCCGCTGGCTGCAGGGCAAGCTGCGTACCGCGGTGGCGGTGGAACCCTGGCAGTTCACCGACCTGGCGGCGTACGGGACGGATCCGGACCGGGCGACTCACGAGGTGCTCTGGGTGGACGAGGCCGGCCGGATCCACGGCGGCGCGCAGGCTTTCGCGCGCTGGCTGATCCACAGCGGTGGCGCCTGGCGGGTGCTCGGCAGGGTGTTGACGCTACCGCCGGTTCGCTGGGTTGCGGCAAGTGTCTACCGGCTGATCGCGAACAATCGTCAGCGGATGCCGGGCGGCACACCTGCTTGTGCCTTGCCTCCGGCTCCCGGTCGTGACACGTCCATTCCCTGATCGACACCGGAACGCGACCGCAAGGCCGTAACGTTCTCTCGTGCAGCCGATCTTTCAAGTGGCCCTGATTGTCGCCGCTGCCCTTTGCGCGAGCGACCTGCTCTTCAGCACGGCGCGGCTGGTGCGCGCGATCCGGAGCCGCCGGCCGGCTGAGTTCGACGCACTCGGGCGGCGCTGGATCCCGATCCCCGAACTGGGATTCGGCATGTTCGCGTTCTGCCTCCCCGGGCTGGTGACGCTGGGGCTCACCGACCACGCAGACGAGCTTGCGATGGGGCAGATCCTGCTCGCCGCGGCCGTCTTCGGGTACGCCGGCGCGGTACTGTCCCGGGCGGTCCGCACCCCGGGGCCGGGAGGCCGGCGGTTCCGGCTACGCGCTGGCCTGTTGCTCGGTCTGCCGGCTGTGTTCGGCGTCGTCTTCGGCCTGTCCGGCATCGCCTGACCGCCGGGCCTGGCGCTCCTGCCACCAGGGCACGATCCGCTCCAGCGGCGCGAAGGCCAGCCAGCAGACCACTGTCGGCAGGAAGTGGATTCCCAGGATCACCGTGTTCGCCGTGTGGAACCCGAGGAAGAAGAGTGCCCCGAGCAACTGCCACCTGCCCTTGAGCCACAGCACCGCCGGGGACAGGAACTCACCGATGATGCCGACCCACTGCATCACGTGCAGCAGCCACGGATGGTGCAGGAGCCACTCCCCGACCGGGTGCTGCCTGCGGACGATCGCCCAGGTCAGGATCGCGCTGCCCGGCCAGGTCAGGACCCACCCCGCGCTGCGCAGCTTGGCGATCGCGGACAGGAAATAGGTGCAGATCACCGCGATCTGGATACACCTGATCGCCCAGCCGGCCGCCTCTGACCTCGTCTGATCCGCGTACGGCGACCCGAGCCGATTCTTGTTCGGCGCGACGGTCGGGAGGATCCATAGGGCAACCACCAGAGCAAGGTGGTCGTGGTCCACCTTGCCGTCGCTCATCCCGATCAGCACCCACCAGGTGAACGCCAGGGCCACCACCCAGCCGGCGATCCGCGGCAACCGGTTGGTGGCAGCCACCAGACACGCGACGATCAGGACGACGTACAGGGTGGTCGTGTTCGCGACCGAGGGCTTCGGCAGGTCGAGGAGGCGAGCCAGGAACAACGGTTTGTAGAACCCGGGCGACTGCCCCTTGTTGAGGGTGTCGCGCACGAAGAAGTGCATGTCGAGGATGACGAACAGGTAGAGGACGGTGCGCAGCCAAGCGATCCGCGCCAGTGCGATCGCAGGGACGAACCAGTTCGCCGCGGCCCTCATCGGCGAACCAGCCAGGTCGCGAGTACTTCGGAGCTGGGCGGCCCCTCGACACGGCCCTTCACCAGCGTGGTGGTGTCCAGGATGAGTTGGAGCTGCACGTACCTCGGCTCGGCCGGGTGTAGGCGCGCCCACCCGTCTGCGATCGCTTGCAGATGCGATGGATCAGCGACGATCTCACCCGTGCGCGCCTCGATCTCGGCGCGGGCGATACCAGCACCTTCGATGCTCAGCGGTACGTCGACCGTCGTGCCGGCGTCGACAAGCGCACTGATCCGGGTATAGGTGATGGACGCGTCGTCAGGCACCGTCTGCGCGTACTGCGACATCGGCCCGAACGGCCACAGGTCATCGGTGGCCCGCACCGAGCCATTGATCAGCAACCCGATGCCGACCAGCGCCACCGCCACCCGCACGATCCGGCCGCTGCTGCCGAGCCGAACCTCCCCCGCCCGTTCCTCGATCACGACGGCATTACACACCGCCCGGGGGGCCGCGGTCGGGAAATCAGCAACAACCGGCGGGTTCCCGGCGTACCGGGTCGCCGCCGTCCTCGCCAGTTGACTCGCGACGGTGCCCCAGTTGCCTGCTTGAATCGGCAGGTGACCGAACTGGAAGACCTGGTACGCCGCTGGCAGGCTGGCTGGTCTCTGGCGCGCGACTGGAACGACTACACCGCCGAGGACGGCGTCGTCGCGGTGCGGATCGGCGAGCCGGAGCGAATGGTTGAGCATGTCCTCACCGACGAGGACCCTGTGCGGCTGAAACGGGCAGCTGAACTCGCAGTGTCTGACGGACACCCGCCCGGCGCCTCCCGGGTGACGGTTGCCACGGCCGACCCCTGCCAGGTGAGCCGGCAGCTCGAGTCGATCGGGCTGGAGGTGATGCGACGGTCATGGTTGCTGACGGTCCCACTGGCGGACCAGCCGAAGCAGCCGGTGCGATCGCCGTACCGGTTGGAGACCGAGCTGCAGCCGGGGGTCATCGACGTACGGGCGTTGGCGGCAGGTGAGCCCGCGGCGCAGGGGCGGATGACGGTGACCGGGACCGACGCCGTGGCGGACATGGTCGGTACTGAGCCGGCTCATCGGCGGCGCGGGCTGGGCCTTGCGGTGATGGGCGGACTGGTGACCGAGGCGATCAAGCAGGGGGCGACGGACGGGTTGTTGGTGGCGTCGCCGGACGGTTTGGAGTTGTACCGGGCGCTGGGTTGGTCGGTTGCCGCGCACATGGTGTTCGCACGCTCCTGTTAAGGAACGGGCGATACCGATCGGCGCGGCACCCACGGCCCAGTAGGGTGCTTCCGTGCCCCAGCTACGGCTTGCCCTCGCGCAGCTCAACGTCACGGTCGGCGACATCGACGGGAACACCGAGAAGATCGTCTCCTGGACCCGGAACGCGGTCGAGCGCGGCGCCCATGTGGTCGCCTTCCCGGAGCTCGCGCTGACCGGTTACCCGGTCGAGGACCTGGCCTTGCGCCGGTCGTTCGTGGACGCGTCGCAGGTCCGGATGGGCAAGCTCGCGGCCAGGCTGGCAGACGCGGGCCTGGGTGAGATCGTGGTCGTCTGCGGCTACCTCGATCGCGCCACCGGTACGGCGATGGGCGTCGACAGGCTCGGCCGGCCGAAGGGCTCCCCGACCAACTCCGCGGCGGTGCTGTACCGCGGCGAGGTCGTCGCCAGCGCGGTGAAGCACCACCTGCCGAACTATGGCGTGTTCGACGAATTCCGGCACTTCGTGCCCGGCGACAGCCTGCAGGTGATCCGCATCCACGGCATCGACGTGGCGCTGGTGATCTGCGAGGACCTCTGGCAGGACGGCGGGCCGGTCGCCGCCACCCGCGCCGCCGGTGCGGGACTGCTGCTGGTCGTCAACAGCTCGCCGTACGAGGTGAGCAAGGACGACGCCCGCGGTGAGCTGGTCAGCCGGCGGGCCCGCGAGGCCGGCTGCTCGCTGGCGTACGTGAACCTGATCGGCGGCCAGGACGAACTTGTCTTCGACGGCGACTCGCTGATCGCCGATGCAGCAGGCAAGATCTTCGCCCGGGCGCCGCAGTTCGAGCAGGGCACCATGGTGGTCGACCTCGACCTGCCGGCCCCGACCGGTACGCCGTCCGGTGAGCACCAGGGCATCCGGATCGAGCACACCGTGCTGCACTCCGACCCGCTACCGGGGTACGAGCCGATCGCCACCGCCCAGGCCCCGAGGCTGTCGGACGAGGCCGGGATGTACGCCGCCATCGTCACCGGGCTGCGCGACTATGTCGTGAAGAACGGATTCAAGTCGGTGCTGCTCGGGCTGTCCGGTGGCATCGACTCCTCGCTCGTCGCCGCAGTCGCCTGCGACGCGATCGGCGCCGAGCACGTGTTCGGTATCTCCAACCCGAGCGTGTACTCCAGTGACCACTCGCGCGATGATGCCGCCGAGCTGGCCGCCAGGACCGGGCTGAACTATCGCGTCGTGCCGATCCAGCCGATGGTCCAGCCGTTCCTCGACACCCTCGGACTCACTGGACTGGCCGAGGAGAATCTGCAGGCCCGGGTCCGCGCCGTGATCTGGATGGGTCTGTCCAACGCCGACGGTCACCTGGTCCTTGCCTGCGGCAACAAGTCGGAGTTGTCGGTCGGCTACTCGACCATCTACGGCGACGCTGTCGGCGGCTACGCGCCGCTGAAGGATGTACCGAAGACATTGGTCTGGCGGCTGGCCAAGTGGCGCAACGCGGATGCAAGGGCCCGCGGGCTGCAGCCGCCCATCCCGGAGAACGCGATCGCCAAGCCACCGTCCGCGGAGCTAAGACCCGGACAGGTCGACACCGACTCGCTGCCGCCATACGACCTGCTGGATGACCTGCTTGACGACTACGTCGAACAGGACCGCGGCACGGCCGAACTCGTCGCCGCCGGGTTCGATACCGAGCTGGTCAGCAAGGTGATCCAGCTGGTCGACAAGGCGGAGTACAAGCGGCGCCAGTACCCGCCGGGCCCGAAGATCACCCACAAGGCCTTCGGCCGGGACCGCAGGCTGCCAATCACGAACGCTTGGCGCGAAGACGCCAGGAAGGCTACGGACAGCTGACCGCAGGATGGCGGCACCGCCGAGCATCTGATGAGCCCCCTCCGCCGACGGGTGCAACGCCCGCACCTCCGGCTGGCTCCGGTGTGCCCGCCGACAGTGTGAGGGATGCCTCACCCTCGGGCGGTATCGCTCCTTCTGGGCAACGGTGGGACGATGTGGGCATGGTTGACAACTTCATGTCGGCCGGTACCAACGGCGACGCCGAGGACGAACTGCCGGCGCCGTACGGGACCGGACCGAGGAACCGGGGCTCGGAGTACGGGTACCCCGAGCGCGCGATCCCCGACCCCGCTCCTGAGACCTGGCAGAGCCGCGACCGCTCGGCCGCCTTGGACGGCCTCGACCCGTCCCCCTCGCTGCCGAACGCACCAAGGTCCTACGAGCGCGGTCCGGTGCCGCAACAGCCGTATGTGCCCAAGCCCCCGTACGGGCCGTGGCCGTCCTCGCAACCGCCGCAGGCACCGCCGAGCCAGGGCCGCGGCGATTTGCCCCAGGGGCCCCGACCGTCGACCTACCCGCCCCAGTACGGCGAGTCGTCGCGGCCGTCCCCGTACGGCGAATCGTCGCCACGTTCCGAGTACGGCGAATGGTCCCAAGACGACGAGACGACGCGGCCGAATTCTTATCCCAGTCCCTTCCGGCGCGAACCCGACGCCTCCGACCCAAGCCCCTTCCGAACCGACCCTTACACCTACCGGGAAGACTCCAACCCGTTCCGCGGTAGCGCGAACGGGTCCGGTCAGTCCGGCAACGGTGGACCCGCTTCCCAAGGTCCTGCATCGCAAAGCCCGGCATCGTCTGGACCGGGGACCCACGGGCCAGGTCCGGCTGCGCAGGGACCGAGCGGATATGGGCCTGGAGGCCAAGCACCGGCTGCTAACCGTGCGGGCGATCAGCCCCAGTCGAGCGCGGTCACGAGCGGTTCCGGCGCCAATGCGCCAGGCAGCAATGCACCCAGTGGCAATGGACACGGCGGCGCTGGAACTGGCCCGAGTGGGCGTAGCGGCTACGGACCTGCGGGCAACGGCCACGGGCCCAACGGCCCCCTGAGCAACGGAGCACCGGGCAACGGAGCACCGGGCAACGGCCTCGCCGGTCCAGGCGCGTCCCAGTCCAGCAACGGCCTCACGCCGCCTAGCCAGACGGCCCACGGTTCAAGCTCGAACGGAGCCGGTTCCAACGGCTGGAGCACCGGGCCTGTCTCCAACGGCCCGACCCCAAGCGGGCCGCAATCCGATGGCCCACAGTCCAACGGAACGGGCACGACCGGCTCCGCCGCGAACGTTTCCCCCGCAACCGGCCCAAGCACCAGCGGGCCGAGACCTGCGGCAAGCAGCGCAGCGTCGAGCGGTCCTCCTTCGGGCGCCGCTCCGACAGACAACTCCCGCTCGACACCGCTCGGAGCGACCCACTACCCAGCCAACCAGTTCCCGTCAGACCCTTCTGCCGAGTACGGCAGCAGTTCGCTCATCAGCGACGGCCGCGGCTCCATCCGACCAATTGAAGGCAGGCAGCCCGGCGGGCATCGTCGAGCCGGCTCCCCCGATCACAATGAGTCCACCGCGTCCAGCCTGGTCGAACCCCGCGCCGGCGAGCCCACCGGCGACGAGGAGGATCCCGGCCACCAGACCGGCACCCACGTCGCCCGCTCCCACCGCGCCGGCCCAACCCGGAAACCAGCCGCAAACCCGACCGCGAACAGCGCCAGCACCGCAACCCCTGGCAGTTCCTCCTCGGCTCCAGCGAATTCGTCCGGCTCCACAACGTCGTCCAGTCCGAGGCGGCCACGCCGGTACCGGGTCCACCACCTGCGGGAGATGAAGGACCGCGGCGAGAAGTGGGCCATGCTCACGGCGTACGACCAGTACACCGCCGAGATCTTCGACCAGGCTGGCATCCCAGTCCTGCTGGTCGGCGACTCCGCGGCGAACAACGTCTACGGCTACGAGTCGACCCTTCGCGTCACCGTCGACGAACTGATCCCGCTGGCCCGTGCCGTCGCAGGCGCCGTCGAGCACGCGCTCGTGGTCGCGGACCTGCCGTTCGGCTCGTACCAGGGCTCGGCCGAGCAGGCGTTCCACACCGCCGTCCGCTTCATGAAGGAGGCGGGCGTCCATGCGGTGAAGCTCGAGGGCGGGCGGCACGTCGTACCAGCGGTGGAGAAGCTGGTCCAGGCCGGCATCCCGGTGATGGCCCACATCGGCTTCACGCCGCAAAGCGAACACAGCATCGGCGGGTACCGGGTCCAGGGTCGCGGCGGCCAGGCCGCCACGCTGGTCGATGACGCCGTAGCACTTGCTGAAGCCGGTGCATTCGCGGTCGTGCTGGAGATGGTCCCCGGTGACGTCGCCGCCGAGATCACCAAACGGATCCCGGTACCCACCATCGGGATCGGCGCCGGCCGTGATACCGACGCCCAGGTCCTGGTCTGGCAGGACATGGCCGGTCTCCGCTCCGGCCCGATGCCCCGCTTCGTCAAGCAGTACGCCGACCTGCGCGGCATCCTCACCGGTGCCGCCGCGACCTTCGCCGCAGAAGTTGCCTCCGGCACGTTCCCTGCCGACGAACACACTTTCTGACCTCACACCCGCGGGTGCTGCGGCAGACATAGGAGGAAACTTCAGCCCCCTAGATCCAGGGCAGGCCTGACCGCTCGGTCCAGAACTCGTCAGGCTGCTGGACGAACTCCGCCAAAGGCCCGAGGTCGGCTGCCTCGACGTACGCCAGGTTGCTTTCGAGTTGCTCCACCGTGGTCGCGCCACTCAGTACGACGTCCGCCCAGGGCTGGGCGGCAGCAGCGCCTATCGCCAGCGCGTCCGGACTCGCCCCGCGCGCTGCGGCGTACTCGTTGAACGGTGTCTCGCCACCTCGTGAGGTGAGGCGCCCGTTGGCGACTGCCTCCTTGATGACAACCATCCAGCCGGCTTCGTGCGCTTGCGCGAGCACCGGCCCCACGGATGGTTCGAGAACGTTCCAGGTGGACTGCACCACACTGAACGGTCCTCCGAGAGCGATCGCCTCCTGCAGGGTCTCGGCCTGTCGTGGACCGCTGGTCGAGAGTCCCACCCGCACTCCCTGATCCGCGAGACTGCCGAGTCGATCAAGCAAGGCCTGGTCGGACAAAGCCGGACTGTCCAAGGTCAGACTGTGGATCAGGTAGAGGTCGGGCGGTCCTCCGAGCGATGACAGGGTCTCCGGCCACTGCCGTTCGAACGTGGCCAGCGAGTGATCCTTGACTTCGTGCGTGGCTGCATCGTGACGCCAGTCGGCGACATACGTGTAGCCCCACTTGGAGCCGATGGTCAGCTCCGGCCGGCGTTCCGGGTGCTTCGCCAGCCACTCGCCGAGGAAATGCTCGGCCAGCCCGTACGACCGGGCTGCGTCGAAATACCGGACGTCGGCTTGCCAGGCCGTGTCGAGCAACTCGTGCGTTCTCAGCCGGAGGTCGTCGATAGAGCGTCCCGGCGCCAGGTCCTGGTCATGCCCGAGGTTGATGTAGCCGGGCCGCCCGATCGCTGCCAGTCCGAGGCCGATTTTGCAAGTCATGCGGGGATGATCTCACCGGTCGGCCGTGCCCTGGTCGAGAGGATGTGAGACGCGCCGCACGGGCCGCCGTCGTACCGGATCGTTCGACTAGCGTTCCTGACTGTGACTGACTCTCGCCTGCCCCCACCCGGCACCGTCGTCAGGCGTACGACGGCCCGTGTCCTGCCTGTCCGCCCGGACGGCAGAGTGTTGCTGCTACACGGCTGGGACCCGCTGCGCCCGGACACGCCGTACTGGTTCACCATCGGCGGGGCGGTCGAAGCCGGCGAGACCGTCGCCCAGGCCGGTAGCCGGGAGTTGCGCGAGGAGGTCGGCATCGAGTTGGCCGCGGATCTCCTGGGCCAGCCGGTAGCGATGAACACGATCGAGTTCGAGTGGGGCGGGTGCCCGATCATCCAGCACCAGACCTTCTTCGCGGTCGAGGTGAACACGGTCGAGGTGAGCTTTGCCAACCAGGAGCAGCTCGAACTGGAGACGATCAGCGACCACGGCTGGTGGCACCCGGACGACCTAGAGGCGACCGGTCAGGCCGCGCACGTCACCATCCCAGGCCTGCTGCGCCGGGCGGTCGCCGCGATCAGCGGGCGCGGGCCTGCTTGAGGATCGGCTTCGGGATCAACTTGTCGACGATGTAGTGGCGACGGTCCAGTCGCTCGGCACAACCGCAGTCAGCAAGCCGCTTGAGGACGACCGGGCACTTCTTGCACCTCGGCTTGTCCTTGCAGCACTTCTTCTTCGCGGTCATGTCCGACATCAGTCGAGTGTAGGTGAGGCTGCCCTAATAAATCCACCCCAGCGAGGCAGTCACCCCGTCGCGAGTTGGGCGGTCAGCAGATCCCGCGCCGCCACCAGTGACGGTCCGTACCAGGTCAGGTACCGACCGGAGACGCAGACCGAGGGTCCCTCGAACGCCTCGGGCCCGTCCGCCGGGGAGAACGCATACGGCTCGTCCGGCAGCACCACCACGTCGTACGCCGGCAACCCGTGGAGGTCTATCCGCGGATAGCGGTCCGGCGAGTCTGTGAGCACGTTGTCCACGCCGAGCCGGCTGAGCAGATCCCCGGCGAACGTGTCCCTCCCCAGCGCCATCCAGGGCCGACGCCAGATCGGCACGACCGCCCGTCGCCGGCTCCCCTCGTACGGCGCTGCCCAGACTGCGCGCGCGTCCTTCAACCAGTCCGGTGTCTCTCCGATGACCGCGAGCAACATCCGGTCGAGCGAGTCGAGTGCCGCCGGAACAGTGGTGGGCGCGGTCACCCAGACCGCGAGTCCGGCCGCGCGCAATGTGTCCAGATCGGTGGCGCGGTTCTCCTCGGCGTTCGCGATCACGACATCCGGTGCGAGTGCGCGAATGGTGTCGACGTCGGGGTTCTTCGTACCGCGCACGCGGGCCACGTCGAGGTCTGCGGGATGCGTGCACCAATCGGTCGCGCCGATCAGCAACTGCCGATGAGTTGCCGCGATCGCCTCCGTCAACGAGGGCACGATACTCACCACTCGAGCGACTTCCGCAGGCAACGGAACAACGACTTCGAGATCGTCCACGGCGACTGCCGATGTCATCCGATCCCCACTTTCCGGCAGCCGGAAGGGCCGCTGTCACCAGCATCGCATGCGGCGAAAGAGCCGTCGGACCGGTGTCTTCCCAAGACGTTGCCGACGACAACACTTCGCCCGAACCGGCCGAATAGACCGTTCGGAGGCCTCTCGATGCGCGTGTCGCCATTATTTCCTTGGCGGCCTCGGGCAAGCTCCTGGCATACTGAAAACCCTTCCAGGCAAGGATTTTCGGCATTTCCTTCCGGATCGCGTCCGGGACGCCTTAACCTGATGGCGTTTCCGGTGCTTTACGTCAGCACCAAGTGTTGCCATCATCGTGACGACGAGGAATCCACCGTGGTTTTCCTCAGCCGCACCAAGGAGGCAGAGTGCCAGCCAAGAAGGCAGCCGCAACGAAGGCGACAGCCGCGAAGGCCGCGAGGAAGGCTCCAGCTACGAAGGCGCCGGCCAAGAAGGCCACCACCGCAAAGGCTTCTCCCGCCCGGAAGACTGTCGCCAGGAAGACCGGCGCCGCAAAGACCACCAGCGCGCGCAAAGTAACCGCAACGAAGAAGACAGTGACGAAGAAGGTGAGTGCGGCAAAGACCACGGCCAGCAAGGCTGTAGCGAAGGGTGCCGCTGCCAAGAAAGCACCGGTGAAGAAGGTCGCCGCCGAGAAGGCACCGGCCAAGCGGGCCACCGCCAAGAAGGTTGCAGCGAAGAAGGTCCCGGCCAAGCAAGCCACCGCGAAGAAGGCCGCCGCCAAAAAGGCACCGGCGCAGAAGGCCACCGCGAAGAAAATCACCGCGAAGAAGGTGACGGCGAAGAAGGCACCGGCCAAGACCGCGGCCAAGAAGACCACCACGAAGAAGGCCACCGCCAAGAAGGCACCGGCCAAGCAAGCCACCGCGAAGAAGGCCACGGCCAAGAAGGCACCGGCCAGGCAGCCGGCCGCCAAGAAGGCACCGTCCAAGCGGGCACCGGCTAAGCAGGCACCGGCTACGAAGTCGGCTGTGAAGCGAACGATTGCGAGGCAGGTACCGGCCCGCAGAGCTCCGGCTCGTAAGGCCCCGGCGCGCAAGGTCGTCTCGAAGAGAACCTGATCAGCACCATCACTGAGGGGCACCATCAATGCGGTGGTACCCCTCAGTCATGCGTTGCCGAAGGCGATTCAGTCGTCCTTCCACCTCGGATCGTTGTCCCACGCCTCGTTGCGTTCCTCGACCTTTTCCAGCGCTCGCGCGGCTTCTTCCGGGGAGCTGTAAGGTCCGAGCCGGTCCGCTGCCTGGCATCCCTCGTACGGCTCGACCATGTGGTGCTTGACGCAGTAGTACCACTCGTTGCTGTGATCCTCGGCCATGGCTACTGGCCACCTCCCGGGAGTCTTGGCGCAAGTTACTAGAATGATGCCACCATGTCGCTTCTCACTCCCGGTACCATCTCGCGTCGCCGCCCGGTTCCCGCGTCCATCCCGCGACCGGAATACGTCGACAAACCCGCGCCCACGCCGTTCGACGGCTCGTACGTGACCGAGCCCGAGACGATCGACCGGATGCGGGTCGCCAGCAAGTTGGCCGCGCAGGCCCTGGCCGCCGTCGGCGACGCGGTCGCGCCCGGGGTCACTACCGATGAACTCGACGCGATCGGCCACGACTTCATCGTCGAGCGGGGCGCGTACCCGTCCACGCTGGGCTACCGGGGGTACCCGAAGTCGCTGTGCACCTCGGTGAACGAGGTGATCTGTCACGGCATCCCGGACGACCGCCCGCTCAAGGACGGCGACATCGTCAACGTCGACATCACCGCGTTCCTCGACGGCGTACACGGCGACACCAACGCGACCTTCCTGGTCGGCGACGTCGACGAGGAGAGCCGGCTGCTGGTCGAGCGCACCCGCGAGGCGCTGAACCGCGGCATCAAGGCCGTCAAGCCGGGCCGCCAGGTCAGCATCATCGGCCGCGTCATCGAGTCGTACGCGAAGCGTTTCGGCTACGGCGTGGTCCGCGACTTCACCGGCCACGGCATCGCCACCTCGTTCCACTCCGGCCTGATCATCCCGCACTACGACGACGAGCGGTTCGACGACGTGATCGAGACCGGCATGACGTTCACCATCGAGCCGATGCTGACGCTGGGAACTTACGAGTACGACCTGTGGGACGACGACTGGACAGCTGTCACCAAGGATGGTTCCCGGACTGCCCAGTTCGAGCACACCCTGGCCGTCACCGACACCGGCGCCGAGGTCCTCACCCTCCCGTGAACGCGAGCAGCGCAGAGCTCTCGACGTACGACGAGAGGCGCCTGGCAGGTGTTGTAGCGCTCTGCGAGGCTGAAGGCTGGCCCAGCTACACGGAGGACCCGGATCGCACCCACGCCGTCCTGACGGCGCCTGGCGTCACGACTGTGGTCGCGCTGATCGACGACTACGTCGCTGGATTCGCATACCTGCAGAGCGACGGCCACATCCAGGCGCATCTCTCGCTCATCGCCGTGTCCGCGACCCACCGCCGCCGCGGCATCGCCCGCGCCCTTCTCCAGTACGCCGTACCGCTGACGGGCGCGCGGCGGGTGGATCTCGTCACCGACACGGCAGACGCCTTCTACAGCGCACTGCCGCATCGCACCCTGAGCGGCTTCCGTATCTACCCGTAGCGCTGCGGGTGCTGTGAACCCGGGTCGGCCGGCATATTGATCGGTGATCGCGGTGAGCGTCTTGATACAGTGCGGCCGGGTCGTGACTGGCGTGTCGAGATGGACGAAACCATCGGGGAGCGGCCTCGTCATGAGGACGTAGTGCCGTGCGCCTGGGCTTCTGGGAACAACCTGGGAGATGCGACTGTGGTCCAGCACCTGGCTTCCTCGCTCACGTTCACGGGCCGACCTCAGCTGGTCGGGATCGTCAATGTCACCACCGACTCGTTTTCCGATGGAGGCCGGTTCCTGGCTGCCGAGGACGCGGTGGCGCATGCCCGGCGGCTGCGAACGGCGGGCGCCGACATCATCGACCTAGGCCCGGCGGCGAGTCACCCAGACGCGGAGGGGGTGACCGCAGACGAGGAGGTACGACGGCTGGCCGGCGTCATCGACCAGTTGGTCGCCGACGGCATACCAGTATCGGTGGACTCGTTCCAGGCCGAGACCCAACGCTTCGCCTCCGCTCATGGTGCCGCGTATCTGAACGACATCCAGGGTTTCCCCGATCCCAGCAGGTATGAAGAATTGGCCGGCCTTCCGTGCCGGCTCGTTGTCATGCACTCGGTGCAGCGCCACGGGCCGGCCACGAGGGTGCTGACCGATCCGCGATCGATCTGGTCGGGTATCGAGCGGTTCTTCGGTGAGCGCCTGGCCGCGCTTGAAGCAGCGGGTATCAGCCGGGAACGACTGATCATCGATCCGGGGTTGGGCTACTTTCTGGGCAGCAATCCGGAACCGTCGGTGACGGTCATAGCGGGGCTCGGGCGACTGAAGGCCCGATTCGGGGTGCCGGTGCTGGTCTCGCCCTCCCGAAAGTCGTTTCTTCGTGTGCTGACCGGGAGCGATCTTGCCTGCATCGGTTCGGCCAGCCTGGCGGCAGAGCTGTACGCCGCCTGCCAGGGCGTGGACTTCATTCGTACCCACGATGTCGCCGCGATCGGTGACGCGCTCGCCATCTTCAGCGCTCTGGCCGGGAGCAGGGTAGGTGCTTGATGGACAGGCGAGAGGCGATCGTCGCGGTGCTGCGGCGAGACGATCGGGTGCTAGTCATACGGAGGGGCCCACAGACCCGGCTCCCGGGGTATTGGGCGCCGCTCAGCGGCAAACTCGAGCCTGGCGAAACCCAGGAAGAAGCCTTGGTCCGAGAGGTTCACGAGGAGGTCGGGCTAGCAGTCACGCCGCTGACGAAGGTGTGGGAATCAGTGACCGGCGACGGACAGTTCCGCCTGCATTGGTGGACCGCCGAAACACGGCCGGGCGAGGTGATCATGGACCCGGCTGAAGTGAGTGACGCACGCTGGGTCACATCGGCGGAATTTCTGACGCTGGAGTCCACCTTCGCAGCTGACCGCGAGTTCTTCGATCGAGTACTCCCACAGCTCTAACGCGCCCGACTCAGAACACGACGCATCTTTAGGGGGCCAGAGTTGATCGCGCTCGCCGAATCTCCCTAGGTTTGTTCATCGAAATTCCTCACCTGGTGGCGTTGTCACTGTAGTGGTCGGCGGCGCCGGTGGTGGCTTGTCGGAGGGCGTCGGCTCGGGCGTGGTGGTCGCGGAATCGGCGGGGCCGAGCTACTGTTCCAAGTGCTAACCGAGCGGGAGGAACGAAGCTCGGTCGCCATTGCTTCGAACGAGTCGTTCGCCGGCTGGGGCAAGACCTTCACCGACCCAAGGCTCTGCGTCGCCATCGTCGACCGGCTCACCGTCGGCGGGAACATCATCGAAGCCGGCACCGAGTCTTACCGGCTCACCCACGGCCAACCGCTCTCTTGACCCACCACGAGCGAACCCCACAGAGCCGTCCCTCCGGGGCTACACGACAGGGCTGCTGACCGGTCCACCGCAAGGCGCCGGTGGCGCTACGCTGCTGTGTCGTGCAGGGAACGCGCCTCGACACTGCCCGGATCCGAGCGGCTCGCCGGGTAATCGACCCGGTTTTTCTCGACACTCCGCTGTACCGTTGCGAGGCGCTGGAGCCCGAGCTCGGGTGCACGGTGAGCATCAAGCTCGAAACGGCGAACCCGGTCCGCAGCTTCAAGGCCCGCGGCACCGAGGTCGTCGCGAGCCTGCTCGCCGGCAATGGCTCGCGCGCCGTGGTGTGCGCGAGCGCGGGCAACCTTGGCCAGGCCCTCGCTTGGTCCGGTCGCGGCCGGGGGCTCGACGTCACCGTCGTGGCATCCCGATTTGCGCCTGCGGCCAAGCTTGATCGCATCCGCGCACTGGACGCCAGGCTGGAGCTGGTGGACGGTGACTTCGACATGGCTCGCGAGCGGGCGGCGGCCGTCGCGCGGTACGACGGCATCCGGCTGGTCGAAGACAGCCTGGACATCGAGACCTGCGAGGGCGCGGCGACCATCGGCCTGGAACTGG
>JAWWPC010000137.1:0-19280 GCA_033851055.1 Kribbellaceae bacterium
CCAAGACCCAGGGGGTCCGCCCGGACGGTTGGCAGCAGGCGGCCGGCAAGTTCGGCGACGACGTACCGCGCTCGGTGGCCGACATCGACGGCCCGGAGTCTCTCGCCAAGGTGCGCGAGTGGAAGAAGGCCCAGAAAGCCGCCAAGCGGGACAAGCAGGACAAGACCCTCGCCTGAAGTGGGGCGCGCCTCGGGTCGATCCGCGGCGGCGATCAGCCTTCCGAGGCGGTGAGGTGGAAGCCGGCGAAGAGGCGACCGCCGTACGCGGCGAGGATCTTGTCGGTCTCGGTGGTCAGCGGCGCCGGGTCGCCGCAGACGGCTGCACGTATTCCGTCCACAAGTGCGACTGCGTGGGCGGTACCGCAGTCGCTGTCATAGGCGGCAACCTCGTGGAGTAGGCCCTTGCCGGTGCCGGACCAGCGTCGGTCGCCTGTCAGTAACAGCGCAGCCGCCTCCTGCCAGAGGCTCGCTGCGACCACAGCCCGTATGTCGTTGCTGTCAGCACCGATCAGGTCCTCGAGCAGGTCGCTGACCCGGTACCTCAGCATCGCCAGCTCGTCCTCCGACAACGCGTCGGGACCCGCCTGGACCTGGGCCACGCAATCAGCCTGCAACCTCATGGCCAGGCCTCCTCCCTCGGTGGCGTCGACCAGGATGATCGACTCGCCTACGAGGCGCATCATGGACGGCTGGCGGCGGTCGCGGTCCTTCCGGCAGTAGTGCGCGAGCGACCTCTCGGTGTGGACGAACAGCTCCACCGGCCAGTCGGCGTACCGAAGGGACTCCCGCATCGGCGCGGGCGATCCGGCGAGCAGGACGGTGATGTCGAGGTCCGATGTGGAGGTCGCAGTGCCACGGGCGACGCTGCCGCCGAGCCAAGCGGCCCGGGCCTGAGGAAAACGCTCGGCGACGAGCCGGCGCGCGACCTCGACAGCTTCGTCGATCAGGGGCGACGTCTCAGCAGGACCTTCAACCATGCGGCCCAGTCTCCTCACTTCGGGGCCGATGGTTCCACTGGATTTCCGCCTCGATGAAGGCGGGAAGGCTACTTGATCATCAGAACGGGAGCAGCGTGTCCGAGCGCTCGTGCGCCAGCAGTTGCTGTTTGCGCTGCAGGCCGCCACCGTAGCCCGTGAGGCTGCCGGTGGAACCGATCACCCGGTGACACGGCACGATGATGCTGATCGGGTTCTTGCCGTTGGCGAGGCCGACTGCTCGGGCGGCTTGTGGCTTGCCCAGGGCGTCGGCGAGTTCCTTGTACGTCGTCGTCTCGCCGTACGGGATGCCTTGGAGGGCGGCCCAGACCTCTTGCTGGAAAGGGGTTCCGGTCATTTTGAGAGGTAGGTCGAACCTGGTCCGCCCACCGGCGAAGTACTCCGCCAACTGGACCGCGACCTCCGGCAGCAGGCTGTCGTCCCGAGCACCGAAGAGGACCTCGGCAGGACGGTGGCGCTGCTCGTCCAGGTAGAGCCCGGTCAGCTCATCGTCGGTCGAGCACACCAACGTCAACTGCCCCATTGGGCTGTCGATGACCGCGTGCGGCACTGTCACGCACCCCCCTGAGCCGCAGCCCATTGGGAGCGCGCGATGCGGTAGAGCACCTGGCGCTCCAGCCGGTGGCCGGGCTCCACCCGCGGATGGTCGAAGTCGTCCGCCTCGTCGTGGCTCATGCCGATCCGCTGCATCACCCGCTGCGAGGCCTTGTTCGTCGTCGCGGTGAAGGACACAACCTCGTCCAGCCCGGCCGGCCCGAAGGCATGTGCCAGCGACGCCTGCGCGGCCTCGCTGGCATAGCCGTTGCCCCAGGCAAACTTCGACAGCCGCCAGCCGATCTCGACTGCCGGCGTGAAGTGCGCTTCGAACCTGGGCACCGAAAGGCCGGTGAAGCCGATGAACTGCCGTGTCTGGAGAACTTCCAGCGCCCACAGGCCGAACCCACGCTCATCCAGGTCGGCCGCCAGCCGGTCGACCATTGCATCACTCATCTCGCGGGTCATCGGCGCCGGGAAGTGCTCCATCACCACCGGGTCGGCGTTCAGGGCGGCGTACGGCTCGCGGTCGGCGTCGGTCCATTGCCGCAGCAGCAGTCGGTCGGTCTTCAGCTCGGTCATCTCACTCCGGAATCTTGTTGATGGCATGGTCACCGGTCGCCCACAAATACTGCACCGCATAGGCACGCCACGGTCGCCAGGCACGGGCATGCGCGATCAAAGCCTTCGGCGCCTCCGGCAGGCCCAGGTCCCGGGCCGCATACCGCACGCCCAGGTCGGTAGCCACGAATGCGTCCGGGTCGCCGAGGGCACGCATCGCGATCGACTCGACCGTCCACGGACCGATGCCGGGCAGCGCGCCGAGCTGTTCCCGAGCCCGGACCCAGTCGCTGCCGGCGCCCAGGTCGATCTCCCCCGCGGCCAGGGTCGCGATCAGCGTGGTCAACGTCGTACGGCGGGACTTCGGGAAGGCGAGGGTCTCCGGATCGAGGCCGGCCAGCGCCTCCATCTGCGGGAACAGGTGGGTCAGGCCGCCCGCAGGGTCGTCGATCGGTTCGCCGTAGGCCAGCACCAGGCGGCTCGCATGCGTCCGAGCAGCCGCGGTGGACACCTGCTGACCAAGCACCGCCCGCACCGCGAACTCGGGCCCGTCCACAGTCCGCGGCACCCGCCGCCCCGGGGCCTTGTCCACCAGCGGCGCAAGCACCGGGTCGGATCGGAGTAGGTCGTCGACAGCGATCGGGTCGGCGTCCAGGTCGAGCATCCGCCGGCAACGGCTGATCGCGATCGCCAGATCACGCTGGTCGGTCAGCGAGAGCTGGCAGGCGATGTGGTCCGGCATCGGCCGCAGCGCGACCACCCCGTGGCCGTGCGGCAGCCGCAGCGTCCGCCGATAGGCACCGTCCCGCCACTCCTCCACCCCCGGTACGCCGGTGGCGACGAGATGGCCGAACAGGTTGTCCGGACACAGCGGGGCCCGGAACGGGAGTCGCAGCGAGATCGTGCCCGCGCTGGTGACATTCGTACCCCGGGAGGCACGGCTGCGCAGCTCGGTCGGCGACAGCGCGAACACCTCCTGCACTGTCTCGTTGAACGCCCGGATACTCGCGAATCCCGCGGCGAAAGCGACCTCTGCCATCGGCAGCGAGCTGGTCTCGATCAGCAGCCGCGCAGTCTGCGCCCGCTGCGCCCTGGCCAGTGCCAGCGGACCGGCTCCGAGTTCGGCCTGGAGCTGCCGCTGCACTTGACGAACGCTGTAACCGAGTTGCGCCGCGAGACCCGGTACGCCATCGCGGTCGACCGCGCCGTCGGCGACCAGCCGCATCGCGCGACCCACCAGGTCGGCACGGTCGTTCCACTCCGGCGAGCCGGGGCTGGCATCCGGCCGGCATCGCTTACAGGCGCGGAACCCGGCCTGCTGGGCTGCCGCAGCACTCGGGTAGAAGCGCATGTTCTCGGCCTTCGGCGGCACCACCGGGCAGCTGGGGCGGCAGTAGATCTTGGTGGTCAGAACGGCGGTGAAGAACCACCCGTCGAAGCGCGCGTCCTTCGACTGGACCGCTCGCACACACCGCTCGACGCACTCATACACACCGACCAGCATCCCTGCTGCCTCCGACAACCTCTAGCGGATTTGCGCCATGGAGGTGTTCGGACCAGCGGAAAAGCGACGTGACCGGCCAGGGCCAGGCCGGTGACGCATTTCCGCCAGCGAGCTCCACGCCGGCGCTGATGAACTACTCCGAGCAGCCGTGAACCTCCTGGAAAACAAAAGAGAAAGTGGATTGAGATCATGTCAGAACTGACCGACAGAAAAGCATTGGTGACCGGTGGCAGCCGCGGGATCGGCGCAGCCGTGGCGGTCGCCCTCGCGGAGCAGGGTGCCGATGTGGCGATCACCTATCTGCACTCCGTCAACGAGGCTGCGCAGGTAGTGAAGCAGATCGAGACGACCGGACGCCACGGGCTGGCGATCCAGGCGGATGCGGCCGACGCGCAGGCCGTCGCCGCCGCGGTCGACCGAGCTGCGAACGAGCTCGGCGGCCTGGACATCCTGGTCAACAATGCCGGAGTCGGCGCGGTCGGACTGCTGGCCGACGTACCGATCGCGGACCTCGACCGGGTGCTCGCCGTCAACGTCCGGGCCGCGTACATCGCTGCTCAGACAGCGGCGGGGCGGCTGGCCGATGGCGGCCGGATGATCCACATCGGCAGTTGCATCGCGGCGCGCAACGCAGGGCCGGGGATGACGCTTTACGCGATGAGCAAGTCGGCGCTGGTAGGCCTGAACAAGGGGTTGGCCCGCGACCTGGGCGCTCGGGGCATCACCTCGAACGTCGTGCAGCCCGGTCCGATCGACACCGACATGAACCCGGCCGACGGTCCGATGGCAGCGCCCCAGCGGGCGATGCTCGCGGTGGACCGGTTCGGCACGGTTGCGGACGTCGCTGCTGCTGTGGTCTACCTGGCCGGCCCAGGCGGGTCGTACGTCACCGGCACCGAACTGACCATCGATGGCGGCCACGCAGCCTGAGGTCATGCATTCGTGGCAGTGGCCTCGCGGACGGCCGGGACGATCTCTCGGGCCCACCGCCCGAGGGTGACGTCGGCGGGCGCATCGCCGGCCGCGAAGTGGACGAAGCCCGATGCACCGTGCTCCAGCACCGCGCCGGTCAACTCTTCGGCCCACTGCTCGACTGAGCCGCCTATCCAGCGGCCGTCGCCGTCGCGCGTTGCGGTGAGCGGGGCGGACGTGATGACCCCGGGCAGGTTATAGATCGTGGCGACGTCCCCGGGATCCCGGCCCGCGGTCGCGGCCGCGTCGTCGACGATGGGGCGGGAATTGCGGTACCGCGGACTGAGCCAGTCCGCAGCGTGCCCTGGTATCCATCCGTCGGCCAGCCTGCCGGTGACCGCCAGCGACTTCGGCCCGACCGAGCCGGTCCACATCGGCGGAGTCGGGACCGGGGCGGTTTCGAGGGCTGAGACTTGGTAGAACTCGCCGTCGAAGGTCACCGGCTCACCGCCGCTCGACAGTGCTCTGATCAGGACGATCGCCTCTTCGAGCGCGCGGACCGCAGCTCCGGGTCCCAGTCGCGGGCCGCCCAGCTTGATGATCTCGTCCCAGAGACCGCCGGCGCCGAGCCCCAGCACGATCCGCCCGCCTGACAGGGCGGACAGCGAGGTGACCGTGCGTGCCAGCATGGGCGCGGGACGGCTCGGCAGGTTCGTGACGCTCACGAGTCCGGCGATATTCGCGGTCCGGCCAAGAGCGACCCCGACGAGCGAGTAGGCGTCGAGTCGGTCTCCGTAGTACGGATGATCGGAGACCGTGAACAGATCGAGCCCCTCGTGGTCTGCCTGCGCCGCGAGCCGCAAGGTCTCCGCCGCCGCGCCGACCGCGGTTCCGATCCCGACGCCGAACAGCGTCTTCCGTTCTGACATCGCGATGTATCTCTTTTCAGGTCGACTGCGCTTCATTAGTAGTTCGTGTTCCGAATCACATGTTGGTTCGGTGATAGCCTGGCCGAATGGGTAAGGCCGTGGGTGAGCAGCTGGGAGTCGTTACCGCCCTGGTGCGTTCCTCCTTTCTGGTGAATGCCGTGTACGCCGAGTCCGGCCGGGAATATGGCCTGACCCCGCAACAGGGGCAACTCCTGTGTGTTCTGATGGCGCAGCCGTACGGCATGAGCGACCTGGGTGGGGTGTTGGGGCTGGCGAAGTCGAGCCTGACGGGCCTGGTGGACCGCTGCGCCCAGCGCGGTCTGGTCAGGCGCGAGCCGGACCCGCAGGACGCGCGTGCGGTCCGGGTCGCGCTCACCGCGGAAGGCAGCGAGCTCGCGGAGGACTTCTACGCCGAGACCTGCCGACGGGTTGAGACGCTGTCGGCGGGTCTCGGCGACGCCGATCGCGGCACACTGGCGGCCCTGCTCGGCCAAGTGGTGCAGGACAACAAGGTGCCGGTGGTCTTCATGGAACTGGACGAAGGAGCCAGCACCGCACACCGGCGCTGAGCACGCCAGTGTGGCATGCACGTGGTCCGTTCCACGGGTCAGGCAGTGCCGAACAGCTCGACGAACCGGCCGGTGAACAGGTCCGCGCCCTTGTACTCACTGACCGTCTGCGCCGGCAGGATGGTCGGGCCGTCAGGGGATGGCACTTGCCCGACACCACCGCCCGGGCCGAGCGGGAGCAAGATCGAGGGAATCGGAGACGGCTGGTACACGGCCGTGGGCTGCTTGCCCTGTACCTGGGCGATGATGTTCTTCGCCACGACCTCGGCGTGCCGCATCGCGTACCCGGCCATCTTGGCCTCGGCAAGGTCGGTGATGTCGCCGAGCGCGTAGATATGGCCGTGTCCATCGACGTTGAGCGTCCCGGTCACCCGGACCTGTCCCTGCGGCGTACGTGCGGCGGCGAGGCTGTCGCTGAGGTAGTCCCCGTTGACGCTCACGCCGTGGCAGCGAAACCAGATGTCGGCGGAGATCTCTCCGCGGGTGGTGTCGACAGTGAAGGTCTTCGCCAGGCCCGGCTCGGTGGGTGGCTGCGTGGTCAGGGCAGTGTCCAGCCGCAGGTCCACGCCCAGCGCGTCGAGCTGGCGGTGTAGGTCGTCGCGCAGGTCCGACGCGAAGCCGGGGATCAGTTGCCTGGCCGGGTCGACGATGGTCACGTGCTTGTCCGGCCAGACCGCCTTGATCTCACCGGACAGCTCCAATCCGACAGGTCCGGCACCGACGACCAATACCCGCTCGGCGCCCGCGAGTTCCTTGTGCGTGGCGCGGAGTCGCTCCAATGCCTTTCGGGAGGAGTCGGTGTCCATCTTGGCTGGGAAGGGGTAATTGGAGCCGGACGCAAGGACGAGATAGTCGGCGTTGACGCGCTCGCCGGAGGCCAGCGTGACGCCCCCGGGGTCCACCGAAGCTGCACGCTCGCGAATGACCTTCCCGCGCTGGAGCAGCCTGTCGTAGGGAAAGAAGATGTTGCCCGCCCAATCCGGCTGGACCAGCGCGCGCAGCGACCCGGCGGCGTGGACGAAGGCGTCCTTGGGCTCGATGAGGACAACGTCGGCGTCCTCATCCAGCGCCTTGGCGACCGCGGCGCCCCCGTAACCTCCGCCGATGACCGCGACAGTACGACCCATGGTTTTCAACTCCCAATGCTTAAGCATTACGTTCGTTCTGCGAACTATATTAGTTCGTAGAACGAACTGCAACTTTTCGCGCGCTTCATCGGGCGACTTGCGTCGAAAACCGCTCAGGTGGCGGCCACGCCGCCTGATCCATCCTGAGCTCGCCGCCGCCGGTGCTGCTGAGCCCCAAAATGTCGGTACGCCTCAGTAGCGTGCGGACATGCGCTTCTCAGTCACGTTCGGAGCGGTAGGACCAGGCCGGGATCCCCGCGGCCTGGCCGAGTTGGCGCGGCTGGCGGAGGACGCCGGCTGGGATGCGGTCTTCCTCGAGGACTACCTCGTCTACCAAGGCGATGCTTCGCTGGCCACCTACGACCCGTGGATCTCCCTGGCTGCGATGGCGTCCGCCACGTCGTCCATCCGACTCGGTACGACGGTGACGCCGGTCCCCCGCCGGCGGCCTTGGAAGCTTGCGGCCGAGGCGGTTGCCCTCGACCACCTGTCGTGCGGTCGCCTCATCCTCGGCGTCGGTATCGGTGACCCGTCCGATCCTTTCCTCGGCAGAGTCGGCGAACCGACCGATCCGAGGATGCTTGCGGAGAAGCTGGACGAGGCGCTCACCGTGATCGACGCGCTGTGGAAAGGCGAGCCGGTTCATCACAGCGGGACGCACTACAACCTTGACGGCGTCCAGCTCACCGCCAGACCGTTGCAGCGTCCTCGCATCCCCATCTGGGTCGGCGGCGACCTGCTGGTCCCCGCGGTCCGTCGCCGGATTTTGCGATGGGACGGCAGCTGCGCCTACAAAGGCGCGACCGGGCAATCGCTGCAGATCACGCCCCACGACGTCCGCGACCTGCTGGCCGAGGTCGCCGCTGAGCGTGGATCGAGCGCGGGGTTCGACGTCAAGGTGAGTGGTGGCGCCCCGGCCGCACTCGCGGCCGCCGGGGCGACCTGGTGGGGCCGCTGGGTCCCGCCCGGCGAGATCGAAGCAGCCCGCGAGATCATCCGAGCCGGTCCGCCCAAGCTCGGCTGAGATCCATCAGTCGCGATACTCGAACCGTTGACAGCTGAACGTGCCGGCAACGAGACTGCCAGTGTTTTTAACGATCAAACGGCTGGTCCCACCGACCGAGGGGGTTACGTCGTGGCCACGTTGAAGGAAGTCGCCGCTCATGCGGACGTATCGGTCCAGACCGTGTCGAACGCGCTGAACGCGCCGCATCGGTTGCGCCCCGACACCTTGCAACGGGTCATCCGGTCGATCGAGCTCCTGAACTACCGCCCCAATCGCAATGCCCGGACACTGCGCACCAGCGCGGTCGAACTGATCGGCTACTGCGTCCCGAACCGGCCTGACGGCCAGGTCCACCTGGTGATGGACCTCTTCCTGCACGCCCTCTGCAGCGCGGCAGAGACGACTGACCGGCACATCCTGCTCTTCACCGCGCCCGCCGGCCTCGACGGGATGCCCGTGTACGACGACCTGCACGCCCGGCGGCTGGTGGACGGGTTCGTGTTGTCGCAGACCGAGACTCACGACCCCCGGCATGGCTGGCTGAAGGATCAGCAGATCCCCTTCGTCTCGTTCGGGCGGGTGTGGAAAGAGACCACCCAGCCCGGCCCTTGGGTCGACGTCGACGGTGCGGCCGGCTGCGGCGCGGCTGTGCGGCATCTGCACGAGACCGGGCGACGCCGGATCGGTTTCCTCAGCTGGTGGAAGACCTCCGGACTCGCCGAGGACCGCCTGGCCGGCTGGCGCTCCACCTGCCTCGAACTGGGTCTGCCGGCGACAGCAGGGCTCGCCATCCGTTGCACAGAGGACACAATCGATGAGGGAGCCCGCGCAGCCGCCGAACTCCTGGACGCACGGCAACCGGTCGACGGGATCGTTGCCATCAGCGACATCCTTGCCCTCGGCGCCCTGCGCGAGCTCACCCGGCGCGGCCTCACCCCCGGGGTGGAGGTCGGCGTCACCGGCTTCGACGATTCACCGCTCGCGTCCGTGGTCTCCCCTGCGCTGACCAGTGTCCACCAGCCGATCGACGAGATCGCCACCGAACTGCTCGGCCTGCTCACCGATGCAGGCCCCGCCTCCCCACCGTCGTCCACCGAACGACTCCTGCAACCCCACCTCGTGATCAGGGGCAGCTCTGCCCCGGGCTGAAACCAGAAAGAAGGAACCTGTCATGACACCCCGCCCTGTGTTCAGACGAACTATCAGACGCACCGCCGGGCCGGCCGGTCTGCTCGCCGCCGCGACAGTGCTGGCGCTGACCGCTGCCGGACTACCATCCGCGGCCGCCGGAGAAGCGGTCGCGCCACCAGGCGCCGTACCGGCTGGAGCGGCGGCGCAGCCTGCCGCCGTACAGGCTGGCTCGACGGGTGGTGAGTTGTCGGAGACGACGCGGCTCGCCGACCGGCGATCGTTGGTGACTGGCGACCGTGCCTACGCGATGGGCGACGAGACCGGCCTGTACCCGGCGACCGGCTGGCACATCCGCGGCGAGATGGGCGGCATCTGGACGCAGCCGCTGAAGTTGCTGGACGGCGTGTGGTTCGGAGTCGACGGCGCTTGGCTGGGCAAGGATGTGGCCGCGGCGAAGTACACCAGCGGCCACGGCTACCAGCGGATCAGTTACCCGGGCGACGTCAGCGTGGAGCGGACGGACTTCGTGCCCGACGGGCTGCGCGCCACCGTGATCGGGCTGACCTTCAGTGCGGCTCAGGCACGAACTGTGAAGCTCGACCTGGACGCGCATTCCGAACTGATGTCGTCATACCCGTGGGGATGGACCACCCCTAATGCAGGACAGGTGAACCTGGTGGACACCGGGTCCTACGCGGACGGCACACTGCAGTTCCGGGACCAGGGCACACCGCCCGTCCCCAACTTCGCACCGCACGATTACGCGGCGCTTGTCGGTTCGACCCTACAACCGGTCGGCCATGCGCTGGGCGCCGACCACCGCGGCCCACAGGACCCGGCGGTCGTCTGCCCTGCCGACGGTACGGCGCCCGCGCACTGCGACGACTCCGCCTTCGGCAAGGGCACCGGAGGCCGGCTGACCTATCAGGTAAAGCTCGCTGCCGGCCGTCAGACCACTGTGTGGTTCGCCGTGGCCGGATCGGACCAAGGCAAGGCAGCGGCACAGAAGGAGTACCGGGATGCCATCAGCCAGCCGGCACAGTTGCTCGCAGCAAAGACTGCAGCGCGCGCTGACGTCGCGGCGAAGTCCGTTGTCGACTTGCCAGGCGACCGCCTGCTGCAGCAGAGCGTCGAGTGGAGTAAGCAGAACCTGGCCGACTCGGTCCAGCAGTCGCAGGACCTGAAGATCCGCGATGTCAACGAGGGCAAGGCCTACCCGGCCCCCGTCGGGACCCTCGATACGGCCCGCTGGTTCGGCGCCGGCTTCCCCGACTATCCATGGCTGTTCGCGACCGACGGCGAGTACACCTCTTACGCCGCTGTGGCCGCAGGCCAGTTCGACACGGTGGAGGCTCATCTGAGGGCACTGCGCGACGTGAGCGACACCCTGAACGCCCGCAGCGGTAAGGTCGCGCACGAGGTGACGCCGACCGGTGACGTCTACTTCGGCTCCAACACCAGCGCGGGCAACACCGACGAGACGGTGAAATTCCCGAGCATCGTGGCGCTGCTGTGGCGCTGGACCGGCGACAACAAGTTCCGCGACGAGATGTACGACTTCAGCGTCCGCAACCTGCAGTACGTCTATCGCGAACTGGACGCCGACCACGACGGCTGGCCCGAAGGCCTCGCGAACGTCGAGCGCAGCGGGATGGGATCAGAGAAGCTCGACAGCACCGTCTACCTGGACCGCGGCCTGCGCGATCTCGCCGACCTGGCTGCTTCCCGCAACGACCGCCAGATCCAGCAATGGGCGACCGCCAAGGCCGAGGACATCGAGAAGCGCTTCGAAACGCAGTGGTGGGTCACGCAGGCACTCGGGTACGCCGACTCCGTGGACGACCCGGCCAATCCGGCGAACGACAACACGCCGATCTTCCAGCGCCACTGGACCGGTGTCACCCCGATGGAGGCCGAGTTGACCAGGCCCGGCCAGCCGGCTGGCCCGTTGGCGAGTACAGCCAACGGCAACACCGCCCTGACGCAGCGCGAGGGCCCCTGCTACACAGGCGAGCTCGGCCTGTTCCACACCGGCACCGGGCCGACCTCCGACCCGGCCGGCAACCCCGGCGCGTCGTGCGACACCGTGGTCTCCGCGGTGAAGAGCGAGCGCAGCATCTTCTCGTTGAACACCGCGATCATGGCTGTGGCTGAAGGCAACTTCGGTCGGCTCGGCCAGAACCAGCAGCAGGTCTATACGACGGGCAACGCCAGGATCCAGCTGGACCCGAACGTCTGGGAGACCCCTGGTGCAATGCCGGAGATCGCCCCGTCACCGGACTTCCCGGCGAACATCGGCCGACCCTTCTACGACCGCTCGATGGCGCTGCAGGCCTGGGGAACTTACGGCGTTCTGTGGCCGGTGGTTCACCAGCAACTGGGCGTCTCCCCTGATCTTGGCCATGGACGGCTGTCGATCGTTCCGCAGGTTCCGGGCGGGCAGGAGAAGGTGGCTGGCAGCAACATCCAGCTCGGGCGCGGATCGGCTGACGTGACTGCTCAGCGTAAGAGCAAGGAGCTTCTGACCGAGGTGCGGCTGCGGGGTGTCAACGCCACGCTGACGGTTGGTGCGGTCCTGCCTTCCGGGGCGAAGGTGCGCGATGTGACGCTCAACGGCCACACCACGGCGTACCGGTTGGTGACGACAACACGCGGTACCGAGGTGCAGGTGACCGGCACGGGCTCAACATCATCACTGCGGGTCAGCCTGAGCTGAGCAAGGCTGGAAGAGGCTCGCGAGGCCAGACCTCCTCGACGGTGAACTCGCCGTCGAGGAGGCCTGCTGCTGTGGCCACTTCATTGCCTGTCGCAATGAGGGGGCCTCCTGGCACGCGTAGTGGGGCCCCTCCGAGTATGAGTCGGAGGGGCCCCACAGATAGCTGAAGGAAGGTGACGTCTCCAGCCTCCCGCACGGTCCGTTGGCGCCGGCAGACCCCGTCACCGGTCTACCTCGGTGGACATTCCCCACCGCTAGGGTTCCTCGGCTTCCGCCCGACCCGCCACTCCGGGAAAGGACTAGCGTGCGACATTTCTATCGTCCCCGTCGGTAGCCGCACAACCCTTTACAGTAAGAGATTCCATCAATTCTCGGAGCCTCGCTCGTGTCGTCCACAATGAGCGCTCGATCGTCCACAGAAACCGCCCACCTTATGCACAGGGCCTGTGCATAACAGGCTCGACTTCCCTATATTCGTGGATCGCAAACCTCGCGCTCCTCATCATTCTCCAACCCCGGCCGCGGTGATGAGCCGGTACGCCGATCGCCCGCGATTCCATGCCAGTTTCGCCACGCCGCTACCCATACCGACGCACCGGCAAACACTGAGCGCTGTACGAACACTGCCGAGCCGACAGCACGTCATGTCGGTACGCCGGTGGCACTCAGAACGGCCCTACTCCCAGCGGAAGAAGCGGGCGGCCAGGCCTACGCAGAGTGCGGTGACGGTGAGCATCGCGACCGTGTGCGCGGCGCCTGGCCAGGCGCCGGTCCAGGCGTCCTGCATGCCGCTCATACCCGCGCCCATCGGGGTGATGTCGCGCAGCCAGCGCAGTGACTCCGGCATCAGGTCGCCCGGCGTCCAGACTCCTGCGAAGAACATGCTCGGGAAGAATAAGATGTTGCCGACGATGCCGGCCGACCGGCCGGTGGAGACGAACGCCGCGATCAGCAACCCGATGGAGAGTTGGCAGGCGGAGTAGAGCACTGCGGCCGCCGTGAAGCGCAGCGGTGACGCGGGGAGGTCGGCGCCCAAGGCCGCCTTTCCGATCCCGACGATCAGCGCGATCACCACGACGGCTGCGGCGAGGTGCAACAACAGTTGTGCGACCAGTACCTTGACCGGCTGGACCGGCGTGGTCGACATCCGACGCAGAATGCCTTTCTCCCGGTAGCTAGCCAGGATCATCGGCAGCGTCGCCATGCCGAGCATGCTGATCCCGATACCGATCGCCATCGTGGGCACGAAACTGGCAGGCACGCCGTCCGAACCGTCGTTGCCGCCGCTGACCAGCGAGAAAATCGTCAGCAGTCCGACTGGCAGGGCGAAGACGAAGAAGACGCCGGTCCATTCCCGCAGGAACAGCTTGCTCTCGATCCGGGTGAGGGTGAGTGTCTGGCTCATCGGTCTGATCCTTTCAGCTCGAACTGCCGCCCGGCCAGAGCCAGGAAGACGTCGTCCAGGGTGGCTTGCTCGGTGTGCAGGTCGACCGGCACCAGTCCGCGCCCGGCCAGTTCGGTGACGATCGCGACCAGCAGATCTTCGTTGCCAGTAACAACGATCCGCCCGTTCGAGCGGGTCACCGACGAGACAGCCGGCAGCGCGGTCAGGATCGCGTCGTCCGGTAAGGCGTCGAGTCGGAAGGTGATCCGCTGCTCCGACCGCGCGGCACTGACCAGACCCGCCGGGGTGTCCAGCGCGACCACCCGGCCCGCATCGATGATGGCGAGCCGGTCGCAGAGGTACTCGGCCTCCTCCATGAAATGGGTGACCAGGATGATCGTCACACCCGAATCGCGGATCTTCCGGACCAGCTCCCAGGTGTCCCGGCGGGCCTGCGGGTCGAGACCGGTGGTGAGCTCGTCCAGGATGGCGATCCGCGGGTTGCCGATCAGTGCCAGCGCGATCGACAGTCGCTGCTTCTGACCGCCGGACAGCTTGGCGAAGGCCGTGTGCTGCACCTTCGTCATGCCTAGCTGCTCCAGCAGCTCCGCCGGATCGCGCGGGTCCGGGTAGAAGGACGCATAGAGCTCGAGTGCCTCCCGGGCCCGGATCCGCTCCGGCAACTCGCTCGCCTGGAGCTGGACGCCGACCAGCTGGGTGATCTCGGCACGCCGGCGCCGCGGGTCCAGGCCGAGGACCCGGACCGTGCCGCTGTCCGGCGTACGGAGTCCGGCGATCGATTCGACGGTCGTGGTCTTGCCGGCGCCGTTGGGGCCGAGGATGCCGAAGATCTCGCCGGCGCGGACGGTCAGCGACACGTCGTCGACGGCAACGGTCGCGCCGTAGGTCTTGTGCAGGTGCTCGACGACGACCAGGTCATCGCTGGCGTTGAGCTTGTTTTCGGGCGTGGCGTTGAGCCTGTTTTCGGGCATGGCGTTGAGCCTGTTTTCGGGCATGGCGAGGCCTCCCTTTCCTTGCAGGGTTGTCTATTCCGGCGTACGACGGGTCAGCCGCGCGCCGGCTTGATCCCGATCGGCCGCAGCAGCAGGTGGACGGCATACAGGCCGAGCGCGCTGACCATCAGCACGCCGGGTACGCCGATGGCGAGCGGTGGACGGTGGTAGCCGGTGTTCGCGAGCGCCTGGGCGAGCCATTGCGCGACCAGCAGGAGTTCCGCGGCGATCGCCGGCACGAGGCCGAGCGGCAACATCGCGAGACCCTTCCAGAAGCCGAACCGGTAGAAGCTGGTTCCGATCAGCCAGCCGGCGACTTCGTGCGACAGGATCAGCAGGAAGAACTCTGTGAAGACGAGTCCCACCTGTGAGGTCTTGGTGAACAGGTGCGGGTTGGCCAGCGTTTGCGTCCAGCCCTGCCAGGCGTAGAGGCCGTGCTCGACCTGGTAGACCAGCACCCACAGCAGCGCGGTGGATGCGGCCGCGCCGACGAGATAGATGCTGCCGGCAACGGCCAACATCCGCCGTGTCACGCCGTGCGCAACCAGGACGGTGAAGAAGGCCGGAGTCATGGTGATGCCGATCGCGGCGGAGAAGTACTTCGGCGACTGGGTGCCGTAGTCCCACATGCTGTGGTCGACGACTCCGGTGACCACCTGGAAGGTCACCCCGATCAAGAGGAACGCGACCACCATCACCAGCCAGTAGCCGACCAGCATCGGCCGCAGCCCGATCAGCATCGCCCGCAGCACCCGCCGGATCCGGAGCGTCGTACTGGCGGAGCCGGGCAGTGTCGCGGTGGCGGTCATCGGGCGCTCCCCTTCGGGGTCGGTTCGGTCAGGTGGACGAACAGGTCCTGCAGGCCGACCGGTCCGATCTCCAGGCCCGCGTCCTGCGCCTTGGCGAGCAGGCCGTCGTCCAGATCGCCGAGCACGGTAGTCGACTTGGTCCCACCGAGCTTCTGCTCGGCGAGCACTGTCAGGCCGGCGGTCAGCCCGTCCACGGCTGCGGCGGGTCCGACGATCGAAGCACCGCGGCCGCGCAGCGAGTCGACCGGCGCCTGGGTGACCAGCCTGCCGCGGTCGAGGATGACGACCTCCTCGAGCAGCGCACTGACCTCACTGACCAGGTGCGTCGACAACACAATGGTGCGCGGCACCTCCGCATAGTCGGCGAGCAGCGCGTCGTAGAACATGTTCCGGGACGGCACGTCCATACCCAGGTAGCTCTCGTCGAAGATCGTCAACGGAGCCCGGCTCGCCAATCCGAGCACCACGCCTAGGGCCGACTTCTTGCCGCGCGACAGCTTTTGCACCTTCATGCGTTCAGGCACCTCGAACTTGTCAAGCAGCTCGCCCGCCAGGTTCTCGTCCCAGTACGGCCGCAGGTTCCGGGCCAGGCCGAGGACGTGACGCACCGGGAAGGAATCCACCAGGTCACCGGACTCCCGGATCAGGCAGATCCGGCTGGTCACCACCGCGTCCTCATACGGTTCGCGAGCGGCACCGAGATCGCCGCCCTGGATCAGCACGGAGCCGCCACTCGGTCGGCGGAACCCGGCCAGGACCGCCGCCAGCGTGCTCTTGCCCGAGCCGTTGCGCCCGAGCAGACCGTGGATCTTGCCCGGCGCGAGCCTCAGCTCCAGCCCGTCCAACGCCGGCACCTCACCGAACCGGACAGTGAGGTCCTCGGTCCGCACCTCTAGGCCGCTCACCGCTTCCCCCTCTTCGCTCCGGCTCGTTCGGTCTCCTCGATCCGGCGCACCACATCTTTCAGCGGGACGCCGATCGCCTTCGCCTCGCGCACCATCGGGTCCACTACGTCGGTGAAGAACGACTCCCGGCGGCCAGTCCGGAGCAGCTCCCGCGCGTTCGGGCTGACGAACATCCCGATGCCGCGCTTCTTGTAGAGCACGCCCTCTTCGACCAACTGGGCGAACCCCTTGGCCGCGGTGGCTGGGTTGATCCGGTAGAACGACGCGTACTGGTTCGTCGACATGACCTGTTCGTCCTCAGCGAGGGCACCTGTGACGATGTCGTTCTTGATCTGCTCCGCGATCTGTAGATAGATCGGGCTGCGATCGTCGAACACCGTGGTCCCTTCTGGCTCGTTCTGGGCAGTTTCTTCGGTTCGTAGGTTCATTACTTGACTAATGAACCGTAGCACCCCAGCGGCGGACCATGTCAACCTCAATCACGGACGTTCCGATGACTCAGACAGATCCGGCCCGCAGTGCGTGAGCTGCGACCGGGATGAGGCTGCGGACCAGGTCGACGTCACGCATCGGGTCGCCGGCCACATCAGGGGGTGGCATTCAAGGCCTTCGCCGAGCAGGACGGTAGCGTCGCACCGGACGGGATCTTCGACGGACGGACAGCACTGATGGCATCGATCCACGACCAGGCCCTGCAGGCAGCACGCCAGTACGCAGATCAAGCGGTGAAGGTGGCGGAGAAACTCAAGCCGGGGACCTACGACTCGGTCGCGGCGCTGGCTTTGACCTCGATCGCGCACAGCCTGACCGTTCTCGCCTCCAGCGCCGCAGGCAACCCGGACCGCCCCAGCTGAGCTCACTACGGGTGCCGGCGGAACCAACAGGACAAGTTGGCGACGCGCAACGCCAGCGCGTTCCCGGCCCCGGCCACCACCTGACCAACAACAGGGTCGAGGAAGTTCGATCGGTACAGAGATTGGCGCTAAGGATGACCTTGTTCTGGGGTGTCCGTTAGGCCGGCCGGTGGCTCGCGGGTTCAACGGACGCAGTACGCAGGACGCTAGTGGGCTGAGGCCGTAGTGCGGTGGCGCAGGCCGTCGACGAGCAGGTCGAGGAGGCGCCCGGCCTGCTCGCGCTGTGCTGGCTCGCCGGCTGCCAGGGACACGCCGCTCAGCCCCACGAGCAGGTCGTTGGGCTCGATATCCGACCTCAGGGTCCCGGCGGTGATACCGGCGTCGAGGAGTGCTGTGATGGCCGCGATCAGCCGGGCGTGGCTCTCGGCGTACAGGGTCCCACCGGAAGTGATGACGGCGCGAAGCGCCCCGGCCATGTGGCGCTTGGTCGTCATGTAGTCGATGAAGCGATCCATCCAGGCGCGCGTTGCCTTGTCCGGCGGGAGCGATCGCAGGAGGCTGGGCGCCGCGTCGCACAGACCAGCGAGCTCTTGGCGATAGGCGGCCTCGACGAGCGCCTCGCGCGTCGGGAAGTGGCGGTAGAGCGTCCCGATGCCGACGCCGGCCGTCTTCGCGATGGCGTCGAGCGTCACGTCGGCCCCGTCGCTCGCGAAGGCCCGCACGGCGGCATCGAGCAACTGGTCACGGTTGCGCCGGGCGTCGGCGCGCATCGGTCGGCCGCCGGTTTCCGGCACAGATCCTCCTCTCCAGCCCGCGCGGTTGCGGGGCGGCGCGCGGATTGCTTAACGGAGGCTCCTCCGGTTAGACTCGATATCGTACCGGAGGCTCCTCCGATTCAGAGAATACCGGTTACGCATCGCCGGGTACACGAGACGGGAGTCGAGCATGACTATGACCACGCCCATCACCACGCCATTCAATGCGGAGGCAACCGCCGCCGAGGTGATCGACGGCATCGACCTCTCCGGCAAGCGCGCGATCGTCACCGGCGGCTCGTCGGGCATCGGGATCGAGACGGCGCGTGCGCTGGCCGGCGCGTGCGCTGAAGTCACGCTCGCGGTGCGCGATACCGACGCCGGTGACCGGACCGCCACCGACATCAGCGCAACCACCGGCAACGCGGTCCATGTGAACCGGCTCGACCTCGCCGACCAAGCGTCCGTCGCCACCTTCGTCGCGGAATGGACGGGGCCGCTTGACCTGCTGATCAACAATGCCGGCGTAATGGGTCTGCCGGACCTCCAGCTGACCCGGGAGGGCTGGGAGATGCAGTTCGCGACCAACCACCTCGGTCACTTCGCGCTCGCGCTCGGCCTGCACGACGCACTCGCCGTCGCCGGCGACGCGCGGATCGTGTCGCTCAGCTCGGTCGGGCACCGGCGCTCACCGGTGATCTTCGACGACCTGAACTTCGCCTCGCGCCCCTACGACCTGGGGCTCGCCTACGGACAGTCCAAGACCGCCAATGTCCTATTCGCGGTCGAGGCGACACGCCGCTGGGGTAGCGACGGCATGACCGCCAACGCTGTCCACCCGGGAACGATCGCGACCACCAACCTGACGCGACGCCTGGACCCTGACGTCCTGGCGGCCCTCGGCGCCTCAGCCCCGTACGCAGAGACATTTGTCGGATCAAGGGTGAGACACAAGACGATCGAGCAAGGCGCGGCGACAAGCGTCCTCGTCGCCACCTCACCACAGCTCGACGGCATCGGCGGCCGCTACTTCGAGGACTGCAACCAAGCGCCGGTCCTCGACCCCAACGTCTCGAATACCACCATCTCCGGCGTCGCCGCCTACGCACTCGACCCAGCCAACGCGAACCGGCTCTGGGAGCTATCGCTCGCACTACTCGGTTTCAAGCAATAAGCACGAGTTCGCGGAGCAAGCCGACCCCACGGCCCCACATTGCGCAAGATGTGGGAAGCCCAGGAAGCGCTGGACATGGATCAAATCCTGGATGGCCACAAGCCCGTTGGTCGCAGTAAGACTCGTCCGCCCTGTTCGCTGGAGGGCTGCGCAGCCTAGTCCGCAATACTGCGTTCGGCGCTGCTGGAGAGCGTGCGACCGGGTGGGCGTTGTAGCGGGCCTCGATCAGGTTGCCGTTAGCGTCCTTCAATTTGGCTAGAGGAAGTCACCGGGCAGCGGGCGAGCGAGATCGATGAGGGTGCGCTGCCATTCCTCCGCCCGGCCGGGGAGCGACCAGGCCAGCGCCGTGAGCCCGGTCGGCGAGGCAACCCAGGCCTCGACCGGGCGGATGCCGTGCAGCGCG
>JAWWPC010000142.1:0-10092 GCA_033851055.1 Kribbellaceae bacterium
ACGGCCGCGTCCTGCGCCGGCGCCACCAGCCGGCGCAGCCGCGGATCGGCGTACTGGTCGTTCGCTATGACGAGCGCGACTCGCGTGCCGTCCATCTCATGCGCCCGTCCCCGAGTGCTTCTTCACCCAGGCCTCGACGAGCTGCTGCTGCACCTCGTCGCTGGCTCCGGTCAGTTCGATCACGTCCCCGTCGATCGCGATCTTCACCGTCCGCCCGCTGCCTGATCTGCGCAGCCAGTCGCGCACCACCGCGACGACCGCGCCGATCACCTGCAGCCCGGGCTGCAGGTGATCGGTCAGTACGCCGGCGATCGCCGCCAAGGCGGACCGCGATCCGTCCGGGGCCGCACCCTCGGCGTACGGCTCGACCGATCGGACGTTGAGCGCCACAACTCCTGCCGCAGCATCAACGCCAGCTCTTCGAGCCGCGCCTCGTCAGACCCAACTTCGACCACCCCGAGGCGAACCCCTGCGCCCAAAGCCCCTCCCCCAGGCCGCATGTCGTCCCCTCCTACCAAGCGCTGGTGCCGCCCCGATCACAAGGCGTGACACCGGTCCGGGGCTTACACCGGGCCGGACACTAGGCTGCAGGAACTGAAGTGGTCGCGATTGCGTCGGAGGGGACGTCATGGTCGGGAAGCGAGGACGCGTGATCGGGCGGGTCGGGCCGGGGATCGTCGGCGAGGTGATGCTGCCGGTCCGTGGTGCCACCGAAGCCTTCTACGCTTACCCGGCAACCGACGAGGTGATCGAGGTCGGTACGCCGATCGTCGTGGTGGATTTCGATCCGCCCCGCACGGTCTACGTCTCCCGCGCCTTCTGATCCTCGCCTTCTGATCCACTCACCGTCGATTCACGCAGCCCTGGAGGGGCAATGCTCTGGACGTACCTGATCACCGGCGCTGTCGCGCTCGTGATCCTTCTGATCCTGTTCCGGATGGTCTGGCGGGTGGCGGAGCCGAACGAGGCGCTGATCATCTCCGGCCTGGCTGCCCATTCCAGCCAGGAGCAGGTGAACGAGACCCTCGGCTTCAAGATCGTGGTCGGCCGCGGCACCGCGGTGCTGCCCGGTTTCCAGACCGTACGCCGGCTGCCGCTCGACATCCGCGCCACCCCGCTGGCGGTTACCTGTGTTTCCAGCCAGGGCATCCCCCTGCACATCAAGGGCGTCACGGCGTACAAGGTCGGTGACGACTACGGCTCGATCGCGAACGCGGCCAGGCGCTTCCTGGAGCAGAGCGACGAGCAGGTGATGAGTACCATCCACGAACTCTTCGCGGGTCACCTGCGGGCGATCGTCGGTTCCACCACGGTCGAGGAGATGCTGCACGACCGGGAGACGCTGACCACGAACATCCGTGGCTCGCTGGCCGGCGACATGGAGAAGCTCGGCCTGGTGGTCGACTCGCTGCAGATCCAGGAGATCGATGACGAGTCCGGCTACATCCGCAACCTGGGCCGTCCCCAGGCCGCCGCGGTCGAGGCCGCGGCCCGGATCGCGCAAGCCGAGCGGGACCGGGAGGCGACCGAGCGCGAGCAGGTCGCAGCCGCCGCGAAGGCCGCGGCTGTCCGGCAGAGCTCGATCGCCCAGGCCGGCTACCAGGCCGAGGTTGACCAGGCGAACTCGAAGGCGTCGCAGTCCGGCCCGCTGGCCGAGGCGCTGGCTCGCCAGGAGGTCGTGGTCGCCGAGACCGAGACCGCGAAGCTGAACGCCTCGCTGGCCGAGAAGCAGCTCGAGTCGACCGTGCTGAAGCCCGCGGATGCGGAGGCGTACAAGCAGCGCACGCTGGCCGAGGCGGCCCGCGACGCGCGGATCGCCGGCGCCGAGGCGCAGGCCCGCGAGGTCACCCTGCGCGGTGAGGCGCAGGCCAAGGCGACCGAGCTGAACGGTAAGGCGGAGGCGTTGGCAGTCCAGGCCAAGGCGATGGCCGAGGCGGCCGGTATCAAGGCCCGCGCCGAGGCCCTGGCCACGAACACCGACGCCGTCGTCGCCCAGCAGTTGGCCGAGGCCTACCCCGAGATCGTTCGCGCAGCAGCGTCTTCGTTCGAGAAGGTCGGCAACATGGTCGTGCTGAACGGTGCCCAGGGCATCGAAGACACCTTGGTGAAGACCATCACGATGGGCGGTTCGGGCTTCGCGCTGGCCAAGCAGCTGATCGACTCGCTCAGCAACGGCAAGACGCCGACACTCGAGGCCGTGCCGGACGAGAAGACCCCTGCCTGACGTCACGCGCGCTGCACTAGTGGTGTGTCTGGTCGGTGCCGCCACACTCGTGGCGGTACCGACCCAGGCGCATTTCGCTGCCGGGTCAGAGCCCGAGATGGGCTAGTACGGCGAGCACCCGGCGGTGGCCGGAGTCGGTCGGCGGCAGATCCAGCTTGAGGAATACGTTGCCGACGTGCTTGTGCACGGCACCCTCACTGATCACCAGCTTCTCCGCGATCGCGGCGTTGCCCAGTCCCTCCGCCATCAGGCCCAGCACCTCGCGCTCGCGTGGCGTCAGCCGGCCCAACGGATCGCTCCGACGCACCATCAACTGGCTGACCACCTCCGGGTCCAGCACCACGCCACCCGCCGCAACCCGGCGGACCGCCTCCAGGAACTCGTCCACCCGCGCGACCCGGTCCTTCAGCAGGTAACCGACACCTTCGCTGCCTGCCGCCAGGAGCTCCGCCGCGTACACCTCCTCGACGTACTGGGAGAAGACGAGGACGGGGAGGCCGGGCCGCACCCGGCGGGCCTCGATCGCCGCGCGCAGACCTTCGTCGGTGAAGGTCGGCGGCAGCCGTACGTCGACCACCGTCACGCCGGGCTCGTGCTCCGCGACCGCCGCAGCGAACTCATCGGCGTCACCGGCTACCGCTGCGACCTCGAACCCCGAGTGCCCGAGCAGCAGGCTCAGACCCTCCGCCAGGATCGGGTTGTCCTCGAGGAGTACTACTCGCACGGCAGGATCACCTCGACAGTGGTCGGTCCGCCGACGGGGCTCTCCAGCTGCATGCGCCCGTCTATCGCCTCCACCCGGTGCACCATGCCATGCAGACCGCTCCCCCGCTTCAGAAGATCCATCTGGTCGTTGATCCGGGCGCCGCCGATGCCGTCGTCGGTGACGGCCAGGTAGAGCTCGGGACCGCGCCGCTCGAGTTGGACGTAGACGTGCCCGGCCGCCGAGTGCTTGGTGATGTTTGTGAGCGATTCCGCGACCACAAAGTACGCCGCCGCTTCGACCGAGGCGGGTACCTGGGCCAGCTCACCGATCCGGAGTTCGACCGGCATCGGGCAGCGCGCGCAGAGTGCCGACACCGCACCAGCCAAACCGCGGTCCGCCAGGATCGGCGGATACATAGTCCTCAGCACACCTCGTAGCTCGGTCATCGCCTGCTCGGCCCCGTCCCGGGCGTCGTCGAGCATCTTCGCCGCCTTCTCTGGGTCATCGGTCATGGTCTGCTTGGCGATGCCTATCCGCATCGCCAGCGAGACCAGCTGGGCTTGGGTACCGTCGTGCAGGTCCCGCTCGATCCGGCGCAGCTCGGCACCGTGCGAGTCGACCGCGCCGGCTCTGGTCCGGGTGAGCTCCTCGACCCGCTCAGCGAGCCGCGCAGTCTCCAGCTCCGCCGTACTGGGCGCAAGCAGGCGTCGAACCGCCCGGGCGTGGCCACTAGCCAGAGCGGGCGCCACCCAGCCCATCATGCCGACGCCGATGAGGATCTGGAGTGGGCCGAGCGTGAGCGCCTCCCACCAATTGCTCACATCGACGCCGGACAGTGTGGCGTTGCCCGGGCTGAGCTTCCAGACCGCCATCCCCACCACAGCGCTCGGCGCCGCGGAAATCGCAGCTACCGCAACGAACAGCTCCGGCACGGCCACCAATGGAGCCAGCAGAATCCGCAGGCTACGCCGGAAGCTCTTGTCCCGGAGCAGTGTCACCACGTCCGCCGGCTGACGTGCAGCAGCCGGAGGCATCGGCGGCTCGGCCGGTAGACCGAGGTAGTAGGTAGCCCACGCGCGCTCGCTGTTGGCCAGCCGGACCAGGCCGCCGGTGATCCCGGGGATCCGCCAGCCCAACAGCAGGCCAATCGGGAGACAGGCAAGCAGCAGGATGCCGATGAGGTACCTGACCATCAGGTACAGGCAGGCCGGCCAGCCGCGGTTCAAGATCTTGGTGAGCATCGCTCGGCCCTCCGGTTCACAGGCGCGTCGTTGGAGTCGATCCTCCAGCAACCGGTACGGCGGTGTCGGTACAGCAGGCTCTACTCTTCGCCCGGGCACCGACCGGATCGTACCCAGCACAGTGCCCATGCCGGCGTCTCTGCCACGCGGACAGATCGCGACGGCCCTCGCTGACAGGGTCGGCCTGCGCTTCCGGCGTGAGTTGAGGCCAGTCGTGGAAGCAGTCGCCGCAACCCTTCGCTACGGGTGGCTCGACATGCCGGTCAGGCGACTACGCGGCCGCGGAGGAGAATGCGGGTGGGGTGGGCGAGGACGGCTGGGTCCTCGCGGGGGTCGGCGCCGTACACGATCAGATCCGCTGGAGCGCCGACGGTCAGCTCGCCGGGTACACCCAGCCACTCGCGGGCGGCCCAGGAGCCCGCGCCGAGCGCCTGGGTCGGGGTCATGCCGATGGTGGTCAGCTCGGCGACCTCCTGCGCCACCAGGCCGTGGTCCAGGACGCCACCTGCGTCGGTGCCGGCGAACACCGGTACGCCGGCCTCGACCGCCGCACGCAGGGTGTCCCGGCGGCGGGCGTAGAGCTCGCGCATGTGGGTCGCGTAGCCCGGGAACTTCTCCTCCGCCTGGTCGGCGTACATCGGGAAGCTCTCCAGCTGCAGCAGCGTCGGCACGAGCGCCGTACCGTTGGCTGCCATCCGGTCGATCAGGTCGGGCGACAGACCGGTGCCATGCTCGATGCAGTCGATGCCAGCGGCCAGCAGGTCAGGCAGCGCGTGCTCGCCGAAGACGTGCGCTGTGACGCGAGCACCGAGTTCGTGGGCGCGGGTGATCGCGGCGTTCAGGGTCTCGGCCGGCCAGCAGGGCGTGAGGTCACCGGCGTCGCGGTCGATCCAGTCCCCCACCAGCTTGACCCAGCCGTCGCTGCGGAGGGCCTCCTGCTCGACGTACGCGACCAGTTCGTGCGGCTCGATCTCCCAGCCGTAGTTGCGGATGTAGCGCTTGGAACGGGCGATGTGCCGGCCGGCCCGGATGATCTTCGGCAGGTCGTCGCGGTCGTCGATCCAGCGGGTGTCAGCAGCCGAACCGGCGTCCCGGACCAGCAACGCGCCGGCGTCGCGGTCCATCACGGCTTGACGCTCCTGAGTCTCCTCGTCGACCGCGCCCTGGCGATCCAGCCCGATGTGGCAGTGCGCGTCGACCAGACCCGGCACGATCCAGCCGCCGTCGCTGACGGTGGTGACATCAGCAGCGGCGGGCCGGTCGATGACCAGCCCTCCCCTGACGTGGATCTCCTGCTGCTCGCCGGACGGCAGAACCGTGCCGGTGAGCCTGAGCACCGGGGTAACGGGGGAGGTCATGCCTCAGACCGTAGCCGCCCGACGGTTAGCCTTGCACGCCCGGCAGGATGTCCTGCGGACAGGGCGACGGGGTGGTCGCGCCCGTCGGGCACGGCCCTGCGCTCGGCGTCGGGGTGGGTGTCGGAGAGGGTGTCGGCTTCGGGGAGGGCGTCGGCGTCGGCTTGGGACTCGGCGTCAGGCTCGGCTCGTCGGTCGGTGTGTCCGTCGGATGCGTCGGCCGGCTGGTCGGCGTGCGGCCCGGGTCCGGCGTGGTCGGCTCGGTGGTCGGGCGCGACGTGGTCGGCTTCGGCGTCGCCTTCGACTGTGTGGCTACGTCGGTCGGCACATCCGGCACCTGGCGCGGATCCACCTTGCGGTCGGCGTTGCCGATGGCCTTCGGCGTGGACAGGTTGCCCTTCGCATTCGGCACCAGCACGGCGCTCTTGCTGTACAGCCGCATCCAGCGCAACACGGTGGCCACGAAGTCCTTGGAGTGCTGGTAGCGCAGCAGCGCGGCCACCAAGTCCCGCGGGCTCTTCAGGTCGTCACCCTTGGAGCACAGGTAGACCGCGACAGTGGTGACGGCGTCATACACGTTGTTCGGGTTGCGGAAGCCGTCGCCGTTGCCGTCGGCACCGAACTCGGTCCAGACGCCCGGGATGATCTGCATCGGGCCGACCGCGCGGTCCCAGATCTTGTCCTGGTCGTACTGACCATTGTCGGTGTCCTTGACCTTGCCGGTGCCGCCCACGCCGTTCAGCACCGGGCCGAGGATGCGGCCGCGGGTGGTACCGGCGACGTCGACCCGGCCGCCGCTGGCGTGCGCGGACTCGACCTTGCCGATCCCGGCCAGCAACGGCCAGGTGAGCCCACAGTTGGGGCGGACGACCGCGAGATTCGCGGTGGCACGGCGGTAGGCGGGAAAGACACCGCGGGGAACGCCATTGACGGCACCGGGTCGTCCCGGCCGGATCACGGAGCGGCCGTCCGTCGCACCCTCCACCGGTACGTCGGCGCGGGCCGGCTTGTTGGATCCCATCCGGCCGTCCACTCCTGGACCTTGCGGGACGATCATGGTCAGTTCGTCAAATTCACCGCTGTTCAGTCCGACGCCGGGGCTAGGGGCGACGGGACGCTCCGCCGCGAGCTGGCCGGAGGCACCGGCTCCCCCGGAGGCGACCGTCACGATGGCACCGACCAGAAGGGGTGTGACGCACAGCGAAGCAATGATTATTTTGACCCGACGGTTTCCACTACGGCGCATAGTTCCCCAACGACCCTCGCGCCAGAAAGTTACCGAACTGCGACGCAAGGTTACCTGAGTCGGTAACTCACCGTCCGGAGGGGTCCGTCCAGCAAGGTCCCGGCCAGGCGGATCAAGAAGCCGGCTGGGACGAGTCGGCCACCGAGGGTGCCCCGGGGGACGGAGCGGTGCAAGTCGGTGTGGGCGCCGGTGTCGGCTCCGGGGTCGTGCAGGGCGGCAGCGTTGTCGGCGTCGTCTCGAGAGGCGTTGACGGCGACGTCTTGGGCGGCGTTGACGGCGACGTCTTGGGCGGCGTCGTCAGGGCCGTCCTGGTGGGTGTCGGACTTGTTGCCGGCGGCGTGTTCTCCGACGGTATGGGCTGCGTCGTCGGCTGCTTGGTCGGCGGGAGGCTCTTCGGCGGCGTCCACGGCGGCATGGTCGTGGTGGGCGGCTTCGCAGGCAGCGTATTCGTCGGAGTCGGCGTCGGCGTATGAGTCGGCGTGCTGACCGGCTCCGTCGGCCGCGTGGGTGCGGTCGTCGTCGGGTCCGGGGTCTTGCCGTCGACCGCCACCGGGACATGGGTCGGGTCGTCGTCTCTCTGCGCGTTACCGTTGTCACCGGTCGGCGGCGGAACCACGCCATTGATGTCCGGAAGCGTCACCGTCGAGTTGCTGTAGGTCTGCATCCACCGCAGCACCGTCGACACGTAGTCCATCGAGTGGTTGTACCGCAGCACCGCCTGCACAAGCCCCAGCGGGCTGCGCAGATCCGCTCCGCCTGAGCAGAGGTACTCCCCCGCTGCCAACGCCGCGTCGAACACGTTGTGCGGATCCTTCACTCCATCACCGTTGCCGTCGGCACCGAACACCGCCCAGGTCCCGGGAATGAACTGCATCGGGCCGACCGCCCGGTCCCAGCTCGTGTTGCCGTCGTACCGGCCTTGATCGGTGTCGCTGATCGCGGCCATTCCCGGCCCGCCGTCGAGCACCGGACCGAGGATCGGGCCCCGGGTCAAGCCGGTCGCATCCACCCGGCCGCCACTGGCGTGAGCAGACTCGACCTTGCCGATCCCGGCCAGCAAGGGCCAGGTGATGCCGCATCCGGGCTGGGTCGTAGCCAGGCCGGTGGCCGCTCGCTGATAGGCAGCCAACACAGTGCTGGGGATTCCCGAGGCGTCACCCTCGCTGGCGGGAGTGACCGTTGGCGGCTTAGCGTCCGTCGTACCGGTGACGGGGACCCCGATCTGGGATCGCTTCTCCGTACCGAGGTTGCCGTCGACACCAGGTTGGGTCGGTACGTCACCGGCCAGGGCGTCGAACACGGAGTCCTGGCGCGGCTGGCTCAGCGCACGCGAGTCCACCACGAAGTGGTTCGACGGGACGCCGCCTGCCACGAACAATGCAACCAACGCGGCAGGCGGAGCCAGGCAGACCCAGGTCGCGGTCAACTTGCCCCGCCAGGTGTCCAGGTTGCTGAACTGCTGCCTCATCCGAACCGTCCCTCGACGTTTCCGCAGTTGTTTGAATCCTCGGGCGTGTCTGAATCCTCGGGCGCAGGCATGATCTTATCCCCCATACCGGTTCCGACAACCGTAACGGCGAGTCCTTCGCTGGAGTCGACAACCCGAATTGGTTACTTGGGGCCGAGCAGGTTCTTCAGCTCGTCGGGGAGTTCGAAATCGCCCGACCCGGCGCCACCGCCGAAGGCAGCGGGCAATTCGCCGGGCTGCGGCTCAGCCGGCTGCGTCGATCCCGCGCCGGCCCGCTTGGCCGGGTTGCCCGAGCCACGCTTGGCCTTGCCCTTCTTCGCCTGCTTGGCCTTCTTACCGCCACCCAGCCCCGGCATACCGGGCATTCCCGGCATCCCTGGCATGCCTTTGCCCGAGGCCATCGCGGACATCATCTTGCGCGCTTCGAAGAACCGCTCGACCAGACCGCTGACGGTAGCCACCTCGGTGCCCGAGCCCTTCGCGATCCGGGCCCGGCGGGAGCCGTTGATGATATTCGGGTCGGTACGCTCGGCCGGGGTCATCGAGTAGATGACCGCCTCGATCCGGTCGACCTCGCGCTCGTCGAAATTCTCCAGCTGGTCCTTGAACTGGGCCGCGCCGGGCAGCATGCCGAAGATCTTGGTCAGTGGGCCCATCTTGCGGACCGACTGCATCTGGGCGAGGAAGTCGTCCAGGGTGAAATCCTTGCCGCCCTTCTTCTGCAGCTTGGCGGCGGTCTTGGCCGCCTCCTCCGCATCGAAGGACTGCTCGGCTTTCTCGATCAGGCTCATCACGTCGCCCATACCGAGGATGCGCGACGCCATCCGGTCGGGGTGGAAGACGTCGAAGTCCTCGAGCTTCTCGCCGTTCGAGGCGAACATCACCTGCCGGCCGGTGACCTGCGCGATCGAGAGCGCGGCACCACCGCGGGCGTCACCGTCGAGCTTGGCCAGCACCACGCCGTCGAAGCCGACCCCGTCCAGGAACGCCTGCGCGGTATTGACCGCGTCCTGGCCGATCATCGCGTCGACGACGAACAGGATCTCGTCCGGCGTGACCGCGTCGCGGATGTCCGCGGCCTGCTTCATCAACTCCTCGTCCACACCCAGCCGGCCGGCAGTGTCGACGATGACAACGCTGTATTGCTTGGCCTTCGCCTCGTCCATCGCCTGCCGGGCGACAGCGATCGGGTCGCCGACGCCGTTGCCGGGCTCAGGTGCGAACACCGGTACGCCGGCCCGCTCGCCAATCACCTGCAACTGGGTCACGGCGTTCGGGCGCTGCAGGTCGGCCGCGACCAGCATCGGCGTCTGGTTCTTGCTCTCCTTCAGCCACTTGGCCAGCTTGCCGGCCAGGGTCGTCTTACCAGCGCCTTGCAGACCCGCGAGCATGATCACGGTCGGCGGCCGCTTGGCGAAGCGCAACTCCCGGGTCTCGCCACCGAGGATCCGGACCAGCTCTTCGTCGACGATCTTGATGACCTGCTGCGCCGGGTTCAGCCCGCCGCGGACCTCGGCCCCGGCGGCCCGCTCCTTGACCGCGGCGATGAAGTCCTTCACCACCGGCAGCGCGACATCCGCCTCGAGCAGCGCGATCCGGATCTCCCGGGCGGTCGCGTCGATGTCGGCGTCGGTCAGCTTGCCCTTTCCACGCAGATTCTTGAACGTGGCGGAAAGGCGGTCGGAAAGGGTGTCGAACACGAGTGGACAGTCCGTTTCATTCGGTGGAGCAGAAGGACCCGGCCGGGACCCGGCAACTCAGCGAGTCTACCGGCCAGCGGAGCCGCAGCGCCGGACACCTGCGACAGACGCTCCTGTGGACAAAGGCGGGCCGGTGGGCCGTCCGCTGGCTA
>JAWWPC010000148.1:0-5003 GCA_033851055.1 Kribbellaceae bacterium
GGCGCCCCGGTGGTCGGGCCGTCGATCGGTGCCGGGTTCGTGGGGTCGCTCATCAGGCATGCTCCTCGGGACAGGCGTCACGGTCTCGCCAGTTGCGCCCCGATGGTTCCACATCGGGGAACACGGCTCCGCAGCGTAACCGCTCAGTCCGGAACCGGTGACGCCGCTACCGGGTCCGGCACCTACCAACGTAGGTCAGCCGACGGCAGCTCGATCAAAGGGTGGCGACGACCGCGATGGTGTCGGACTGGTCCGGGCTCCAGACGATCTCGCCGATGATCCGGCCCGCGGCGCGCAGGTCGCCCTCGGCGCGGGCGGCGAGTTCGAGCCGACCGGAAGGGCCGGTCACCTCGACCTTGGAGACCTCGGTCTTCATCGACACCTGGGCGGTCGACTTGGCACCACGGATACCGGCTAGCACCTCGCCGGCCGCGGTCAGGACGGCAGGGTCATGCGGCACCGCGGCGATGTCGGCGTCCGGCACCGGCCAGGTGGTGTTGTGGATCGAACCCTCCTGCCACCACGACCACACCTCTTCCGTTGCGAACGGCAGGTACGGCGCGAGCAGGCGCAGCTGGACCGACAGGGCGACGGCCAGTGCGGCTTTGGCGGAGTTCGCCTCGGCCTCGCTGCGGCCGCCGTAGGCCCGCTCCTTCACCAGCTCGACGTAGTCGTCGCAGAAGGTCCAGAAGAACCGCTCGGTGGTCTCGAGCGCGCCGGTGTAGTCGTACGCCTCGAAGGCCTCGGTGGCCTCGTCGACCACCTGGCGGAGGCGACGCAGCATGGCGAGGTCCACCGGCTCGGTCACGGCCGAAGCATCAGCGGAGGTGGCGCCGAAGCCGAGCACGAACTTGGATGCGTTCAGCACCTTGATCGCCAGCCGGCGGCCGACCTTCATCTGCGATTCGTCGAACGGCGAGTCCAGACCTGGCCGGGCCATCGCTGCCCGCCAGCGCACGGCATCGGAACCGTACTTGTTCAGCACCTCGTCCGGCAGGATCGCGTTGCCCTTGGACTTGCTGATCTTCTTGCGGTCCGGATCGACCACGAAGCCGGAGATCATCGAGCGCTTCCAGGGCAGTGTGTGGTTCTCGAAGTGGGCCCGCACCACCCGGGAGAACAGCCAGGTGCGGATGATCTCGTGCGCGTGCGTGTTCAGGTCCATCGGGAAGGTGCGCTTGAACAGGTCCTCGTCCCGCTCCCAGCCGCAGACGATCTGCGGGGTGAGCGACGAGGTCGCCCAAGTGTCCATCACATCCGGGTCGGCCTCGAAGCCGCCCGGCTTGCCCCGCTGGGACTCGTCGTATCCGCTCGGCGCCTGCGAGGTCGGGTCGATCGGCAGGTCCTCCTCGCGCGGCATCAGCGGGTGGTCGTAGTCCGGCTCGCCGTCCTGATTGAGCGGATACCAGACTGGGAAGGGCACGCCGAAGAACCGCTGGCGGGAGACCAGCCAGTCGCCGTTCAGGTTCTCCACCCAGTTCAGGTAGCGGTGCTTCATGTGTTCAGGCACCCAGGCCAGTTCGTTCCCGCGCTCGATGAACTCGGCCTTCAGTTCATCGCTGCGACCGCCGTTGGTGATGTACCACTGCCTCGTGGAGACGATCTCCAGCGGCTTGTCGCCGTTCTCGTAGAAGTTGGCCATCCGCTTCGTCGGCGTCGGTTCACCGTCGAGGTCACCGCTCTCGCGCAGCTTGGTCACGATCAGCTCGCGAGCGCTGAAGATCGTCTTCCCGGCGAGCTCGGCGTACAGCTCGCGGCCGGCGTCGGTGGTCAGCCACTCCGGGATGTCGCGCAGGAGCCGGCCGTCGCGACCGATCACGGTACGGACCGGCAGCTGCAACTCGCGCCACCACTGCACGTCGGTCAGATCACCGAAGGTGCAGCACATCGCGATACCCGCACCCTTGTCCGGCTCGGCAGCCGGGTGTGCCAGGACCGGCACCTCAACGTCGAACAGCGGCGAGCGGACCGTCGTACCGAAAAGGTCCTGGTAGCGCTCGTCGTCCGGGTGGGCGATCAGCGCGACGCAGGCAGGGATCAACTCGGGACGGGTGGTCTCGATGTAAATCGGCCCCGAAGGGCCGTGGAAGGCGATCCGGTGGTAGGCGCCCGGGTACTCACGGGCCTCGAGTTCTGCCTGCGCGACCGCGGTCTGGAAGGTCACGTCCCACATCGTCGGTGCCTCGGACAGGTAGGCCTCGCCACGGGCGAAGTTCCGCAGGAAGGCGCGCTGCGAGGCGCGGCGGGAGTCCTCCGAGATCGTCGTATACAGGTACGACCAGTCCACGCTCAGACCGACCTGACGCCACATCGCCTCGAACGCCTGCTCGTCGATGTGCGTCAGCTGACCGCACAGCTCGATGAAGTTCTGCCGGCTGATCGGCACCTGCTTCTTGGGGTCCGGCTTCGCGGGCGGCGTGAAGTCCGGGTCATAGAGCAGCGACGGGTCGCAACGGACACCGTAGTAGTTCTGCACCCGGCGCTCGGTCGGCAGGCCGTTGTCGTCCCAGCCGATCGGGTAGAACACCTTCTTGCCGCGCATCCGCTGGAACCGCGCGATCAGATCGGTGTGGGTGTAGCTGAAGATGTGCCCGACATGCAGCGACCCGGACACCGTCGGCGGCGGCGTATCGATCGAGAACACGTCGGCCCGCTCGACCGTCCGGTCGAACGCATACGTCTGCTGCTCCTTCCATACGGCAGCCCACTTCTCCTCGAGTCCTTCGAGGGTGGGCTTGTCAGGAACGCGGGACGTCTCGGTCATAGGCACAATTCTAGTGGTCGTCAAGGGGTGCTGCCGACCGGTTAACCGCCGCCTGTGGATGACCGCCGCGCAGCTTGCCGGAACTACCCTCCGTAGACTCGGCAACCTGATGACGAACACCTCGTACGCCGAAGTATCGGCGAAGCTCCAGGCCCGCTGGCCGGAGAACAAGATCTCGCCCACGCTGGACCGGATCCGGCGGCTGGTCGAGCTGCTCGGCGACCCGCAGAAGGCGTACCCGGTGATCCACCTGACCGGGACCAACGGCAAGACCTCCACGGCGCGGATGATCGACTCGCTACTGCGTGCGGCCGGGCTGCGGACCGGCCGGTTCACCAGCCCGCACCTGGAGACGGTCCGCGAGCGGATCACCCTGGACGGTGAGCCGATCAGCGAGGAGCGGTTCGCCGAGGCGTACGCCGAGATCGAGCCGTACCTGCTGGTGGTCGACTCAGAGTCCGAGCACCCGCTGTCCTTCTTCGAGGCGATGACCGGGATGGCCTTCGCGGTGTTCGCCGACGCGCCGGTGGACGTGGCGGTGATCGAGGTCGGCCTCGGCGGCACCTGGGACTCCACGAATGTTGCCGACGGCACCGTCGCGGTGATCACCCCGGTCGCGATCGACCACGCGCACCTGCTGGGCGACAACCCGGTCGACATCGCCATCGACAAGTCCGGGATCATCAAGCCCGGAGCCACCGTGGTCACCTCGCAGCAGAGCATGGACGTCCTCGAGGTGCTGATGCGCAAGGCCGCGCAGGTCGGTGCCCAGATCACTCGCGAGGGCCTGGAGTTCGGTGTGCTGTCGCGCAGTGTCGCGGTCGGCGGCCAACTGATGTCCCTGCGGGGCTTGGGCGGCGAGTACGACGACGTCTTCCTCCCGCTGCACGGCGAGTACCAGGCGCACAACGCGGCCACCGCACTTGCCGCTGTCGAGGTCCTGCTCGGATCCGGCGCGCAGACCGAGGACCGGATCACCACGGAGCTGGTCCAGGCCGGCTTCGCCGAGACCACCTCGCCCGGCCGGATGGAGGTCGTCCGCACCAGCCCGACCGTGATCGTCGACGCGGCGCACAACCCGCACGGTGCCCAGGCCACCGCCGCCACTGTGAGCGAGGCCTTCGCGTTCAATCCGCTGATCGGCGTACTGGGTTGTATGAAGGACAAGGACGTGTACGGCGTGCTGGAGGCGTTCGAGCCGATCATGGAGACGGTGGTGTGCACGCGGAACTCGTTCGAGCGCTCGATGCCGGCCGAGGAACTCGGTGAGCTGGCCGTGGAGATCTTCGGCGAGGACCGGGTGCTGGTCCGCCCCAAGCTGGTCGACGCGCTCGACGACGGGATCCGGTTGGCCGAGGAGAACGCGCTGGCGATGGGCACTGGCGGCGTCCTGGTCACCGGCTCGGTGATCACGGCTGGTGAGGCCCGGAAGCTGCTGGTCAGGAGGCAGAAGTGAGGTCGCTCGCGTCGATCGTGCTCGGCTTCGAGGCGCTGGTGCTCGCGCTCGTCACCCCGGTGATGATCTCGGTCGCCCACGTTTCAGCGAGTACGGCGCTGCCGGTGTGCCTGGGCCTTGCCCTGCTAGCGATCGTGGCGACGGGATTGCTCCGTAACCAGGTCGGGTACGCGCTCGGCTGGGTGGTTCAGGTCGGGGCCGTCGGCCTCGGGTTCGTGGTCCCGGTGATGTTCGTGCTCGGGCTGGCCTTCGCGGGATTCTGGGTGATGGCGATCGTGCTCGGCCGCCGGATCGAGGAGGCCAAGCGGGCAGCCGCCCCTGGTGTCCCGACGCCACCCGGAGGGTGACGCCGGGACACACCCCATCGCGACAGAGTTGGCAAGGCCCCCCAGCCGCCCCTGTGACTGACTTGATGCGCCGAACGCGCGAAAAGTTGCGGCCGATAGGCTCACGCCGAAACGTGGCCGCCGACCCCCGGAGAAGAGACATGTCGCAGCGCACCCTGGTCCTGCTGAAGCCCGATGCGGTACGTCGCGGCCTGATCGGGGAGCTCCTCGGCCGGCTCGAGGCCAAGGGGCTCGCCATCGTCGCGATGGATCTGCGTACCATCGACGCCGAGCTGGCCGACCAGCACTACGCCGAGCACGTCGAGAAGGCGTTCTACCCGCCGCTGCGCGACTTCGTCACCAGCGGACCACTGGTCGCGCTGGTGCTCGAGGGCGACGAGGCGGTCGAGGTGGTCCGCGGCCTGAATGGCGCGACCGACGGCCGTAAGGCGGCGCC
>JAWWPC010000241.1:0-14099 GCA_033851055.1 Kribbellaceae bacterium
CGACAACGCCAGACAGGCCCGGGCGACCTGCCGCGCCCGCCACGGCACCGCCTCCCCGCCCAACACCATCGCCCAGATCCGCGGCAACCGATACCGCAAACCCTGCGCCTCCCCCATGAACGCCTGCCCCACACCAGTCGACCAGCCGAACACCGCCGCCAACTCCGCCGCCGCGAACTCCGCCACCGCCGGACACCCCACCCCGCCATACACCCGGCCCCGCTCACCACCGGGCAACGCCTCGTCGTACCCGGCGCCATACCCGCCGCCGTACCCGGTGTCGGTGTCGGCGCGCGGATCCGGACAACGGTCGGCGAACACGAGCGCCACCTCGAGCTGCCGGGCCGCGGCGCGGTCCTCGACCGCGCGGAACTCGGCACCCGCGTCGAGCAACGCGCGGGTGTCAAGCTCAGACAAATCACCTTCGAACATGTGCTCGATTCTACTACACCACCACCGACAGTCGCCAACCGAACACCCCTTATCCACAAGGGCAAACGCCACGCACAAGGGCAGACGCCGCACCACCCTGCGCCGGCAGAACGACGTACACAGGAACCCACTAGATCGGCCGGCCGACACATCAGGCGACGATCCAGCACAGTCAGGCCATCAGCTCGGCAGCTCGGCAGAATGTTCTGAAAAGTGTGTCGAGATCCGCAGGCCAGCTTCTACTCCCCAATGAAGGTGCCTCCCGACAGACCGATGCAAGCCGTGGACACGAACCGCGCACAGAAAGAGAGCCCGAAGATGAACAGCACCGCACCCGGACGGTTGGACAAGCAGTTCACCGCTCCCCTGCAGAAGAGCCCGAACAAGGGCGGCTGGACGTACGTCGTGATGCCCGACTCGGCCGAGTTCTTCGGTACCCGCGGCCTCGTTAAGGTCCGCGGCACCATGGACGGTCACCCGTTCCAGAGTTCCTTCATGGCGCTGGGCGACGGCACCCACAAGTTGCCGGTCAAGGCCGATCTGCGCGGCCTGCTCGGCAAGAACCCCGGTGAGACCGTCACCATCAAATTGGAAGAGCGACTCGGCTGACCGGTCCGACGCCCTTCCCCAACCACCTCATCCGGCATTGAGAGGATCCTCATGGGGCGGCAGCGTCTGCGGGAAGCCGAAGGGCCCGAAGAGGTTCGCATCACCGAACACGGTGATCCGGACGATGCCGGTGTCGCTGGTGGTGAGAACCGCAATCCCGAACGCCTGATAGGCGCCTTCGTCGGTCAGCCGGTACGCCGCGGCGGCCGGTTGACCGTTTGCCGTGGTCGGAAGCATCCGGTATTCACCAGGATTCGTGAGGACTTGGGCAGCGAGGTACGGGATGCAGGTCTCCCGGCCGGCGAACCAAGTGCTGACCCCTGCCATCTCGAGCGCGGCGTCGGCGCGGAGCACCTGCTCCAAGGCTGCCGCGTCGGCATTCACGAAGGCTGCGATGTATCGATCGAGTAGAGCCTGTGCCTGCTTGTCAGTGGGCTCCGTGATCTGGTCGCCTTCCGCAGCGAGCTCACCGAGCCTGGCGCGAGCGCGTTGCAGGCTACTCTTGACGGCTGCCGTGGTGGTATCGAGCATCTCGGCAACAGCGGCCGCCGGGAAGGCGAGAACCTCGCGCAGCAGGAGTACCGCCCGTTGCCGGGCAGGTAGGTACTGAAGGCTGACGATCAAGGCAAGCCGCAGGTTGTTGCGTGACGCAACGATCTCGGCGGGATCGGTGCTCACCAATGCGTCAGGGATCGGCTGCACCCAACTGATCCCCGGATCGGCGATCTCCAGCGGCGCGTACGGATCGTCGCTCGGGGCACCAAGTCCGGACGGCACGAACCGCCGGTCGCGGTGCTGGAGCGCCGTGAGACAGGTGTTGGTCGCAATCCGGTAGAGCCAGGTCCGGATCGACGAGCGACCCTCGAAGCCACCGTACGAGCGCCAGGCCCGCAGATAGGTCTCCTGAACGAGATCCTCGGCATCATCCGCCGAGCCGACCATCCGGTAGCAATGGGCCAGCAACTCGCGTCGGAACTGCTCGGTCAGCTTGACGAACTCCTCAGATGCCGGCACCGCCGCTCCTTGATCCTGATCGGGTAAGAATGCCACCGCGCCTCTCAGGCCGGGTTCTCGGGACTGCTCTGCAGAGACTCGACGAGCCACTCGCGGGCATGCCGGGACAAATCCCAGGTGTCCCGCGTCTACGTCGTTCGTAGTCATGGTCTCTCCTCCTGGTGATTTCGAACCGTCCAGAAGGCAGACCCGGCCGCACCCTGAAAGGAATCGGTCCGGCCGGGATCTTCTGTTTCACGCGAGGGACACCAGGTTCAAGTAGTCCGCGCTCCAGAGGTCTTCGGTGCCGTCCGGAAGCAGCAGAACCCGGTCCGGGCGTAGGGCCTCGATGGCGCCTTCGTCGTGGGTGACCATCACGATCGCGCCCGGGTAGCTGCCGACAGCCGCGAGTACTTCGCCGCGGGAGGCGGGGTCGAGGTTGTTCGTCGGCTCGTCGAGCAGCAGCACGTTGGCACCGGAGTGGACCAGACCTGCCAAGGCAAGGCGGGTCTTCTCGCCACCGGAGAGCACCCTCGCCGGTTTGTCGGCATCGTCCCCGCTGAAGAGGAACGCGCCGAGCACCTGCCGCGCCTCGCCATCGCTCAGCTGCGGCGCTGCGGACACCAGGTTCTGCCGCACTGTGCTCGCAAGGTCGAGCGTGTCGTGTTCCTGGGCGAAGTAGCCCAGCCGCAACCCGTGCCCGTGCACCACCCGACCCGAGTCGGGGCGCTCGCGGCCGGCCAGGAGCCGCAGCAGCGTGGTCTTGCCCGCGCCGTTGAGGCCGAGGATGACCAGGCGGCTTCCCCGGTCTACAGCCAGATCCACCCCGCACAACACCTGGTGATCCCCGTATGCCTTGGCCAGGCTGATGGCCCCAAGCGGGGTCCGCCCACTCGGGGCCGGCTCCGGGAGCCGGATACGAGCCACCTTCTCCGTACGTCGTACTGGGTCGAGGTCGGCGAGGAGCCGGTCCGCGCGGCGAGCCATGTTCTTCGCGGCGACCGCGGTCGAGACGTGCGAGCGCATCTTGTCCGCCTGGGTGTGCAGCGCAGCCGCCTTGCGTTCGGCATTGGCGCGCTCCCGGGCCCGGCGCCGCTCGTCGGTCGCTCGCTGGGTCAGGTACGGCCGCCAGCCGGTGTTGTGGATCTCGATCGTGGCGCGCTGCGGATCGAGGTGGAAGACCCGGTTGACGGTGTCGGCCAGCAGTCCGGTGTCGTGGCTGATCACCATCAGACCGCCTTGACACGCAGCGAGGAACGTACGCAACCAGGCGACCGAGTCTGCGTCGAGGTGGTTGGTGGGTTCGTCCAGCAACAGCGTGCCGTGATCGGCGAAGAGGATGCGGGCAAGCTCCACCCGGCGCCGCTGCCCGCCGGACAACGCACCGACCGGCTGGTCCAGCGCACGAGCGGGCAGGCCTACCCCGGAAGCGACTCGGGCCGCCTCGGCCTCAGCAGCGTATCCGCCACCGGCTTGGAACTGCGCCTCGGCACGGGCATAGGCGTTCATCGCCCGCTGCTGAGCGGCTGGTCCTTTGGCCTGCGCCATCGCGGTCTCGGCTGCGTGCAGCGAGTGGACCGCTTGGTCCAAGCCGCGGGCGGAGAGTATCCGGTCGGTGACCTTGGTGGCAGGGTCGGCCGCGCACGGGTCCTGTGGCAGGTAGCCGACGGACCCGGTGGCGGCGACGGAGCCGGCCGCTGGGCGATCCTCGCCGGCCAGGATCTTCATCAAGGTGGTCTTGCCCGCGCCATTCCGTCCGACGAGACCGATGCGGTCGCCGGGACTGACGTGGAAGGACAGGTCGGACAGCAGAAGGTGGGCGCCGACACGTACGTCGACACCGCGAACGGTGATCATGGGATTACGCTCCGGAATAGCTAGAGGACACACGGGTGGCGTGTAAGCGGGTCCTCGAGCTAGGAAATGCGGGGCGTAGACATGCGCCCAGAGTAACCGAGTCAGGCTGGTTTGGCAGGGAGTTCGACGATGAAGCGGGCACCGCCGCCTGGCCGGTCCTCGACTCGGATCGTGCCCCCGTGCCATTGGACGTGGCTTGCCACGATCGCCAGACCCAGACCGATGCCTTGCCGATCCAAATCGTTGGCACCCCGGCCGAAGCGTTCGAAGATGCGCTCGCGGTTGTCGGGAGGAACGCCCGGGCCCGCATCGTCGACGTACACGATCACTCCCAGACCGCCGCTGCTGACGGTGACGTCCTTGCAGCCGCCGCCGTGGTGTTCCGCGTTGTCGACCAGGTTGGCGATCACTCGTTCGAGCCGACGCTTGTCCGCTTGCAGCGTCAGGCCGGCGGCGTCCGGCTCGACCACGGTGACAGGTCGACCGGTCGTTGCGTCGGCGGCGGCCCGGACCAGGTCGGAGATCCGGACAATCTCCCGACTACCCTCGTCGCCGCCGTCGTGCCGGGAGATCTCCAGCAGGTCGAGCACCAGTCGGCGGAACCGTTCCAGGTCGCCGGACAGGAGTTCGAGCGGTTCGCGTACCGCCTGCGGCATCTCCGCTCGCCGGTGCTGGATGACCTGCATCGAGTTGAGCATGGTCGTCAGCGGCGTCCGGAGCTCGTGACTGATGTCGCCCGCGAACCGGGCGTCGGCCGCGACCCGCTGTTCGAGCGTGGCTGCGGTCTGATTGAACGAGCGGGCCAACCCGCCGAGGTCCGGGTCGTTCTCGGCATCGAGCCGGGCATTGAGCTGGCCGCGTGCGACCGCGGCTCCGACCTCTGTGAGCTCGGCGAGGGGCCGCAAGGCGAGCGTGCCGGCCAGCCGGCCGACAGCCAGGCCCAGCAGCACCGTCACGAGCGCGGCCAGGACGAGCATGATCGACAGGGTCCTGAGCGTCCCGTCCAGGTTGGCCAGCGGGTGCAACTCGAGGTAGACGTCACCCGGTTTGGCCAGTGGCACGCCGACGGCAAGGAACTGCTGCCCGGCGACTTCGACCCGGCGGTGAGCCTGGCTGCCGGCCCGGACCGTCGCCACGAAGTCCGGCGGTAGCCGGTCAGGTGCACCGACAGCTGAGGTGGAGGACCAATGCCCGCCGAAGAAGAGCATCGAGCCAGCCGAGTCAGTCGAGGGCAGGCTGTGGAGAAGCTTCGTGATAGCCGGCTGCGGGTCAGCCAGCCCGTTCTGCAAGGCGGCCGCGTTGGCCAAGGCGGCCGCATTGTCCGAAGTCTCGACGATGGACGAGGAGATCCGCTCGTCGATCAAGTTCCGCGACACCACGGTCCAGCAGACCATCGCGAGCACCACCGAGAGACCCAGCGCGAGCAGTCCGTAGGCCATCATCACCCGGTCCCGCAGCCCGAAACGCTGCCCGAAGCGGCCGAAGCGGAGTCTGAAGAGCCCGGAGCGAGCGGGCAACTAAGTCACCAGACGGTAGCCGAGGCCACGGGCCGTGACCAGGTGTTTCGGGCTGGCCGGATCGCGCTCGATCTTCAGCCGCAGCCGGCGCATGTGGACGTCGACGATCCGGCTGTCACCGAAGTAGCCATAGCCCCAGATCTTGGACAGCAACTGCTCGCGGCTGCAGACCTTGCCGTCGGCGCCGGCCAATTCGACCAGCAACTTGAACTCCGTCCGGGTCAGCGCGATCGGGATCCCGTCGCGGGCCACCTCCGCCTGCGCGACGCTGATCTCCAGATCGCCGACGGCGAACCGCTGCGAACTCGGGCTCGACAGCGGCTCCACCCGGCGCAGCAGCGCGCGGATCCGGGCCGACAGCTCCTTCGCGACCAACGGCTTGGTCACGTAGTCGTCGGCGCCTGCTTCCAGACCGGCCACCACGTCGTGGCTGTCCGCCCGCGCCGTCACCATGATCACCGGTACGTCGCTGGTCCGGCGGATCTCCCGGCAAACGGCGAATCCGTCCCGGTCCGGCAGCATGAGATCCAGCAGTACGACGTCCGGCATGTCCTGGCGCAGAGCGGTCAGTGCGTCCAGGCCGTTGGCTGCCTCGAACACCTGGTAGCCCTCGTCCTCCAACGCAAGGCGAAGCACGCGTCTGATCCGCGGCTCGTCATCAACGAGCAGCAAGCTGTTTGCCACAGTCCAAGTGTTGCTCGCCTCAGCCATTCCGCCGGGCAAGCAGTGCGAAGGAGTTCGGCAGGCGTCCTCGCCAGGCTGCCGCTGAAGTGCCGGCCGGCTGCCAGAAGGGTTCGGCGTACTCTTCCACGACCATCACCTCCAGGCCCGCCGAGACCACGGCAGTGATGATCTGCCCGAGCGACCACTGCCACTCCACGGCGCCGCCAGCGGGGAACGTGTCGTTGACGTGAGATCGCGCAAAGTAGCTGCGGTCTGGCCGGATCCGCGGCTCGTCCTCATCCCAGGTCCAGAGCGGAACAACCGGATGAGCCTCGTAGATGAACAAGTGGCCCGAGGGTCGCAGCAGACGGGCGATGTCGTGGGCCCAGGCAGCCAGATCGTGCATCCAGATCAGGGCGCCCTTGCCGGTATAGACCACATCAGCACACTCGTCCAGCAGCGGAACGCCGGGGACCTCGGCGACCAGATAGCGACAGGCGATCCCGAGATCGTCGGCCCGGCGCTGCGCCGCAGTCGCCGCCACCTCGCTGAAATCGACCCCGATCACGGAGTGCGCACCTGCCGCAACGAGGGCGATGTCATCGAGACCGTGACCGCTTTGAGGATGCACCACTGCGGGCGATGACAGCAGGAGTGGACCGAGCAGGTCCCGTTCACGTTCTAGCAGCGATGATCCAGTTGTCGCTTCGGCCAGAAGGTCCTCGTACTCGCGAACATGCTTCTGGGATGCGGTCTCCCAAGCGATCCGGTTCTGCACCACGTCGCGTTCCATGGGCCGGATTGTCTCGCACCGCCCCGGCCAAGGTGGATGACTTCTGTCATGAATCCGTCATTGAACACGCTTGGCCGGATGACGGGGCGATGGCAACCCCTTGACGGTTCCGCCGACAGCATTCCCTGCCGCACCACAGCGGTCCTACGGTTGTTGGCAAGGAGTCTGGAGGAGGATCAAATGGCCAACTCACGAAGACGCCTCGTCGTAGTCGCCACAGCGGCCATCGGGAGTCTCACGCTAGCGGCCTGCACCGGCGGCAACGGATCCTTGGGGAGCGGTTCGAGCACCACGCCCGCGACCCCGCCAGTGCGTGGCGGCACGCTCAACATGCTCGGCGTCGGCGACGTCGACTACATGGACCCGAACCTCAGCTACTACTCGATCGGTTACCTGAACCTGCGGATGTGGAGCCGTCAACTGTTCGCCTACCCGGCCGAGAATGGCAAGACCACCACCCCGGTGCCAGACCTCGCGACGGACATCCCGACCACCCAGAACGGCGGGATCAGCGCTGACGGCAAGACCTACACGATCAAGATCCGCCCGGGCGTGAAGTGGAACACCACCCCGGCCCGGCAGGTCACCGCCGCCGATCTCGTTCGAGGCGTGAAGCGCACGGCCAACCCGGTCCAGCCGTTCGGCGGCATCCCCGACTTCGCCAGCCTGATCGTGGGCTACCGGTCGTTCGAGAGTGGTTTCGCCAAGGTGGCCAAGACGCCCGCGGGGATCGCCGCCTACATCAACACGACCGCCCTACCCGGCGTAACTGCCAAGGACGCAACGACGGTGGTCTTCAAGCTCATCAAGCCGGCCACCTACTTCGTCGACATGCTGACGCTGCCGGCCTTCTCGCCGGCTCCGGTGGAGGTGCTGAACTACCTCCCGGCCAGCACCCAGCTCGGGAATCACGAGATCTCCGACGGCCCCTACAAGGTGGACTCCTGGGTCCCGACCAAGTCGATCACTTACTCCCGCAACCCGGCCTGGGATCCCTCGACCGACCCGGTCCGCAAGGCGTACGTCGACAAGATCCTCGTCAACGAGACGTTCAGTCAGGACTCGATCCAGCAGCAACTGCAGACCGGTACGCCGGGCGCGGACATGGAGTTCGACGTCGGGCCGCCACCGTCGCAACTGCCCGGGCTGATCGCCAAGAAGGACCCGAACCTGAACCTCGGGGAAACCGCCTCCACCAATCCCTATGTCGTCTTCAACACGGCGTCACCGAACAACAACCAGGCGCTGGCGAACCCTCGAGTACGGCAGGCCCTCAGCTACGCGATGAACCGGGACCACATCATCCAGGTCCTGGGCGGCCCGACCGTCAACCCGCCGCTCACCCACGTGCTGCCGGAACAGATCGACGGGTCCCGGCAGATCGATCCCTACCCGAACAACCTGGCCAAGGCCAAGCAACTGCTGGCTGCGGCGGGTTCCCCGAACCTGACTTTGAAGCTGCTGTACCGCAACGCTTCCGAGGGCAACAGCAAGGCCTTCCAGACGATCCAGCAGGACCTGTCCCAGGTCGGCGTACAGGTGGTCGGCGTACCGTCACCGAACGCGGACTTCTACGTCAAGTACCTGCAGGTGCCAAGCGTCGCGAAGCGAGGAGTTTGGGACCTCTCCCTGGCCGGCTGGGGCGCTGACTGGTATGGCAACGCGGCCCAGTCCTTCTTCAATCCGCTGTTCTCCGGGCAACCGTCGTTCCCACCGATCGGCAGCAACTACGGCATGTACAACGATCCGGCGACGAACACCTTGATCAAGCAGGCGGGCGTGGCACCCACCGCGGCTGCGGCCTCGGCTCTGTGGGCGAAGGCGGACGCCAAGGTGATGGCCGACGCGGCGTTCTATCCGATCACCAACCCGAAGAACCCGAACTACCACGCGGCCCAGGTGAACAACGCGGTCTACGTGCCGGGGATCCAGAACTTCGACCCCACGAACGTCTGGCTGAGCAAGAACGCGCAGGGCTGATCATGGCATTGCTGGAAGTTCAGGACCTCCGCGTCTCGTTCGACACCCCGGACGGCGTCGTCCGCGCCGTCCGGGGGGTGTCGTTCAGCATCGACCGGGGCAAGACCCTGGCGGTCGTCGGCGAGTCCGGATCGGGCAAGAGTGTCGCCACCCAGACCATTACCGGACTGACCCGCGGCGCCAAGGTCTCCGGTACGGCGTACTTCGACGGCACCGACCTGATCACCGCCGACCCTGCGACATTGCGCCGGCTCCGGGGCGCGCAGATCGGGATGATCTTCCAGGACCCGCTGTCCAGCCTGCATCCGCACTACCGGATCGGCTGGCAGATCGTCGAGATGATCCGGGCGCATGACCGGCAGATCTCCAAGCGGGCCGCCAGGCGCCGTGCGGCCGACCTGCTGACGCTGGTCGGGATTCCCCGGGCAGCCGACCGGATCGACGACTTCCCGCACCAGTTCTCCGGCGGCATGCGGCAACGTGTGATGATCGCGATGGCGATGGCTCTGGACCCGTCGCTGCTGATCGCGGACGAGCCGACCACGGCCTTGGACGTCACCGTGCAGGCACAGGTACTCAGCGTGATGCGGACCCTGCAGGAGGAGTTCGGCACCGCGATCATCCTGATCACGCACGACCTCGGCGTGGTGGCCGAGATGTCCGACGAGGTGATCGTGATGTACGCCGGCGCGGTGATGGAACGCGCACCCCGCCGGGAGATCTTCTACCGCAACCATCACCCTTATACAGAAGGGCTGCTGGCCTCGCTGCCAGCCCAGAGCGGCAAGCGGCTGACCCCGATCCCCGGCTCCCCGCCCAGCCTGATCAGCTTGCCGCGGGGTTGCCCGTTCGCGCCGCGCTGCCAGTACGCCTTCGACCGCTGCCGGCAGGAGACCCCGCCCCTCGGCGACGTCTTCGGCGATCCGCGCCACCAGTCCGCCTGCTGGCTCTCCCCCGACGAAGCCGTCCGCGCCGACCGGGTGGCGTCATGACAACCGAGCCGTTGCTCCGGGTGGAGAACGTACGCAAGCTGTTCGACGTGCAGGGTGGCGGTCTGCTGCGCCGGAACCGGGACTTCGTGCACGCGGTCGACGGCGTCTCACTGGAGATCAAGCGAGGCGAGACACTCGGCCTGGTGGGCGAGACCGGCTGCGGCAAGTCCACCCTGGCTCGCTGCATCGCGCGGTTGTACGACCTGACCGACGGCTCGGTCTGGTTCGACGGGACCGACATCAGCCGGTTGTCCCGGCGAGCGATGCGTCCGCTGCGGCGCGAGATCCAGGTGATCTTCCAGGATCCGTATGGCTCGCTGAACCCGCGTCGCCGGGTCGGATCCATCATCGGCGATCCATTCGCGATCCACGGCATCGAGTCAGGCGCTGCCCGCAAGGCGAAGGTGCAGGAGCTGATGGAACGCGTCGGGCTGAATCCTGAGCACTACAACAGGTTCCCGGCCGAGTTCTCCGGAGGCCAGCGGCAACGGATCGGCGTTGCGCGGGCCTTGGCGCTGCAACCGAAGCTGGTGATCTGCGACGAGCCGGTGTCTGCTCTGGACGTCTCGATCCAGGCGCAGATCATCAACCTGCTGGCCGATCTGCAACGCGATTTCGATCTCACCTATCTGTTCATCTCCCACGACCTGTCGGTGGTGCGCCACGTCAGCGACCGGATCGCGGTGATGTACCTGGGCAAGATCCTGGAGATCTCGCCAACGAGTGACTTGTTCGAGCAGACCCGCCATCCCTACACCAGGGCCCTGCTTTCGGCCCTCCCGGTCACCGATCCGGACACCGCTGACAGCCGGGAGCGGATCATCCTGGCGGGAGACATCCCGTCGCCCATGTTCCCGCCCAGCGGCTGCCGCTTCCACACCCGCTGCCCGAAGGCCCGAGCCGACTGCGCCGGCAGCGAGCCGCCACTGGCTCCGGTGCTCGATGACGCGGACGCCCATCGCACCGCCTGCTTCTACCCTCTGCGGATCGGCGAGGACCTGTCGACCGCCGTACCGGAGATCGGCAATGTTTCCGGCTGAGCCGGCGGCCGCCGAGGTCGAGATGCTGGACGCTCCGGCAATCGAGGGGCGCAGTCCGTTCCTGCTCGCGCTGCGGCGGCTGCGCAGCGATCGGGTGGCGATGATCTCACTGCTGGTGATCGTCCTGATCGTGCTGATGGCGATCTTCGCGCCGCTGATCGCCGCGATCACCGGGCACCCGCCGAACGCGCAGTACCGGGACACCGGCCTCACCCCGGACGGGTTGCCGAAGCCTCCGAGCGGCACGTTCTGGCTCGGTACCGACGACCTCGGCCGGGACGTGCTGGTCCGGATCGCCTACGGCGCGAGGATCTCGCTACTCGTCGGCGTCGCCGCCACCGCGATCACGGTCGCGGTCGGTGTCGTGGTCGGTCTGGCGGCGGGCTTCCTCGGCGGCGTGGTCGACACGATTCTCGCCCGGCTGATCGATGTGATCCTCTCGGTCCCGTTCCTGCTGGTCGCCATCGCCCTGGTCTCCGTGACCGGACCGAGCCTGACCATCATCGTCCTGGTGATCGGCTTCTTCAGCTGGGCCTCGATGGCGCGGATCGTACGCGGCCAGGTGCTGTCGCTGCGGGAGCGGGAGTTCGTCGAGGCGGCCCGATCGCTCGGCGCCGGGAACACCCGGATCATGTTCGTCGACATCCTGCCGAACGTGTTGGCCCCGGTGATCGTCTACACCACGCTGCTGGTCCCGGTCGTCATCGTGACCCAGGCGACCCTGTCCTTCCTCGGACTCGGGCTGCCACCGCCCACCGCCGACTGGGGCGGGATGATCAACGAGTCGCAGAACTACTACACGACCGCCTGGTGGTTCATCCTCTTCCCGGGCCTCGCCCTGCTGATCACGACGCTGGCCTTCAACCTCTTCGGCGACGGTGTCCGGGATGCTTTCGACCCACGCGGCGACCGGCTGAGGAACTGAGAGGACAACGCCCGTGCTGTATTTCCTGATCCGTCGGCTCGGCCACGGCATCCTCGTGCTCTGGCTGATCACCGTCGCGACGTTCGGCCTCTTCTTCGTCGCTCCGAGCAACGTGGCTCAATCACTTGCCGGCCGCCAGGCCACGCCCGAGACCATTGCCCTGATCAAGCATCGACTCGGGCTGGATCTGCCGATCTGGAAGCAGTACCTGAACTTCGTCGAGAACGCGGTCCACGGCGACCTCGGCTACGACTACTACCACCAGGTCCCGGTCACCCAGATCATCGCCCAGGCCTTGCCGATCACGGTGTCGCTGGCGCTCGGCGCAGCGGTGCTCTGGATGTTGCTCGGGGTGTTCAACGGCGTCATCTCGGCCATCCGCCCGCGCTCGTTGGCCGATCGCAGTCTCACCTTGTTCTCGCTCTTCTTCTACTCGTTCCCGTCGTTCCTGCTCGGCCTGTTGCTGCTGTACTTCCTGTACTTCCGGCTCACGCTCGCCGGCTACAACTGGTTCCCTGCCGGGGGTTACACCGGGATCACCCAGGGGCTCGGAAGTTGGGTCCAGCACCTCGTCCTGCCGTGGATAGCACTCGCCCTCTTGCTCGCCGCGACGTACACGAGGTTGACGCGGGGCTCGATGCTCGACGTTCTCGGTGAGGACTACATCCGCACCGCGAGGTCGAAGGGCATCCGGGAGAGCCGAGTGATCGTCGTACACGGCCTGCGTAGCGCGCTCACCCCGGTGGTGACTCAGTTCGGCATCGACCTCGGCCAGCTGATCGGCGGAGTCGTCGTCATCGAGACCGTGTTCAGCCTGCCGGGGCTGGGGCAGACCGCGATCGTCGCCATCAACCAGCAGGACCTGCCCGTCATCATCGGCATCGTGCTCTTCGCGTCGGCCGCGGTCGTCGTCGCCAACATCCTCGTCGACGTCATGTACGCCGTCCTCGACCCCCGCGTCCGGCTGCACTGATCAAACCCCGGCATAACCTAAGGTCGCGGTATGACGATCGCTGTGTACGGCGCGGGTGCGATCGGGTGCTACGTCGGCGGGAGGCTGGCCGCCACCGGAACCGCGGTGACGCTGATCGGCAGGCAGCGACTCGCTGGGGAGATTGCTGAGCACGGCCTACACCTGACTGACTACCTCGGGGCCGACTTCCGGGTGTCACCGACTGAGGTGCGGTACGAGACCACGCCGGGCGGAGCTGCGGATTCGGACCTGGTGCTGGTGACGGTGAAGTCCGCTGCCACCGCCACGGCCGCAGAGGAACTGGCCGCGGTGCTGAAGCCGAACGCCGTCGTGGTGAGCTTCCAGAACGGCCTGCTCAACGGCGACGTACTGCGGGAGCGTTTGAAGTACCAGGCGATCGTGACCGGGATGGTGCCGTTCAACGTGCTCAACCGCGGCGATGGCGCGTTCCACCAGGGCACCGAGGGCGGCCTCGACACCGAGCAGCACCCGGGCCTGGATGCCTACGCGGATGCTTTCGAACGGGCCGGGCTGCCGCTGACCCAGCATGCCGAGATCCTCCCCGTGCAATGGGCGAAGCTGCTGCTGAACCTGAACAACCCGATCAACGCGCTCTCCGACCTCCCCCTGCGGGATGAACTGGCCCAGCGCGCCTACCGCAAGTGCCTGGCCGCGGCTCAAGCCGAGGCGCTGGAACTGCTGGCAGCAGCGGGCATCACCCCGGCCCGCCTGATGGCGATCCCGCCGCAGCGGCTGCCCGGTCTGCTGCGGCTGCCGGACTTCATCTTCCGCCGGCTGGCGAGCAAGATGCTGGCGATCGACCCGCTGGCGCGGACCTCCATGTGGGAAGACCTGCAGTCAGGCCGGCGTACCGAGATCGACTATTTGAACGGCGAAGTGGTCCGGCTGGCCGAGTCCCTCGGGCGCACGGCTCCGATTAACCAGCGCCTCGTCGAGCTGATCCGCGCAGCCGAGTCCGGTGAGCGCCGCGCCTGGTCAGGACCGGAACTGCTTGCCACTATCAGTTGAGCTGGGCGGCGGGCGGGAGGTCGTCGGCGTCGGCGACTGGCCAGGTCGAGGGAAGCGGGCCGAGCCGGTTCAGGTCGGCAACCTGCAACGAACACCACGGTGACACCGCAGTCCGGCCAGTCAGGACCTCGGCCACGAACTTGGGCCACTCGGCCCAGCGGGTCTCGAGCACCTCCGCCGGATCCGCTGCCGGTTCGCTGGAGCAGCGCACCCGGAAGACCGGGCACAGTTCGTTCTCGACCAACCCGTCGGCCATCGCCGCGCGATACCGGAACGTCGGCAGGATCAGGTCGATC
>JAWWPC010000247.1:0-3019 GCA_033851055.1 Kribbellaceae bacterium
TGGACATCGTCACCTACGACGGCAGCGCGGACGGATCCACCTACCTGCAGACGAAGATCCAGCTCTTCGACCGGACCGGCTCCGGCTGGCCCGACGTGGTCTTCGCCTCTCCGACTGACGTCACGTGGGCCTCGAAACCGACCGGCACGACGGCCCGCGCCTTCGCGGCACCGCTGAACAAGGGCCTGGTCCCCCAGGGGACACTCGATAACTTCGCCAAGGGATCCCTCACGCCGTGTGAGTTCGGCGGCAATACCTACTGCCTGCGCAACGACATCGCCCAGGTGGTCGTTTGGTACAACAAGAAGCTGATGGACAGCTTCGGCTACACCGTCCCCACCACCTGGGAGCAGTACCAGGCCCTCGGACAGAAGGTCGCCAAGGAGCACCCCGGCTACCTGCTCGGCGCCATCGGGGACACCAACTCCCAAGAGTCCTACTTCTGGTCGAGCCGGTGCCCGGCATTCAGCCTGACCAGCCCCGACACGCTGCGCACCGCTCTGCAGGATCCCGCGTGCACCCGGATCGCGACTTTGCTCGATTCGATGGTCGCGAACGGCTCGGTCACCACAGACGCCTTCTTCGGCCAGAGCTTCGCCCAGAAGAAGGGCTCGAAGGTCTTGATGGCCGTCGGCCCGTCCTGGTACGGGCAGTACCTGTTCAACTCCGCGTTCAAGACCCCGGCCGGTCAGATCGCGGCCGCCGCACCGCTCACCTGGGCCGGCGACCCGACCGTTGCCACCGGCAACGTCGGCGGCGGCATCTGGATGGTGTCGTCGCACAGCGCCAACCTCAAGACCGCCACCGATCTCGTCAGCTGGCTCACCACCTCCAACGAGAACCAGGTGAGCGCGCCGACCTATCCCGCCTACGTACCGGCCGCGAAGAAGTGGCTGGCCAACCCGACGAACAGCAAGTACTTCGCCAACGACGTCAGCTCCGCATTCCAGACCGCCGCGAACGCCGTCTGGCCCGGCTGGTCCAACACCCGGTTCAGCGACGCGACCGCCTGGTCCAGCGTCGTCCTGCCCGCATTGACCGCCGGTAAGACTCTCACCGCGACACTGCCCGCCTGGCAGACCGCGATCGAGAACGAGGCCAAAACGTCCGGATACACGGTCACGACGCGATGACCGAGATCGAGCTGCGCGGGCATGTCGCCCCCGTGGCACGCCTGACCCGGCGCCGCGCGCAGCGCCGGGTCAGGCGGCGCGGGGGCTCCGCGGGCTACTTCTTCGTCGCGGGCTACGCCGTCCTGCTGGTCGCGTTCGGCATCGTGCCGACGCTGTATGCCTTCTACCTGGCGTTCACCAACGACCGTGGCCAGTTCACTGGCCTCAACCAGTTCATCAAGGTCGTGCAGGACTACCGGTTCGCGCCGGCGTTCCTGCATGTCGCCGTCTACCTGGTGCTCTGGCTGGCCATCCTGCTGGTTCTCACCGTTGCCGTCGCAGTCGTCCTGCGCGGCCGGATGCGCCCCGGACTGTCGGCGGCGCTGCGCTTCCTCTTCTACATCCCCGGGGCGCTCGCAGGCGTGGCGAGCGTGCTGGTCTGGCTCTTCATGCTCGATCCGTCGATCAGCCCCGCGGCAGGGCTGTTGCGGTTGCTCGGTTTCGAGAACTTCGCCCAGGTACTGGCCCCCGCGAACCTGCCGGTCATCTTCGTCATGATCGCGTTCTGGACCGGCGCCGGCGGGTGGATCGTGGTGATGTACGGCGCCCTCAACAACATTCCCGACGACGTCCTCGAAGCGGCCCGGATCGACGGCGCCAGCGCCTGGAAATCGGCCTGGTTCGTCCAGATCCCCATGATCGGCCGATGGATCGCCTACATGGCCATCCTGGCGTTCGCGGGCGGCACCCAGTTGTTCGTCGAACCGCAGATGCTGCAGACCGCGAGCCTCGGCCGGCTGGACCCCGCCTGGTCCCCGAACCAGCTCGCCTACGTCCTCGCCTTCCGCTACGGCGACTTCAACGGCGCCGCGGCGGTGTCTTTGATTCTGCTCGCTCTCGGCCTGATCTGTGCCGGACTGCTGGTCCGCCGATCCGGCCTGTTCAAGGTGGACTCCGAATGACCAGTATCGATAACGCCCGAACGGCTGCGCAGGCCTCCCGCAGGATCTCCGTAGCCGTCACCGCACTGCTGCTGTTCGTTTTGCTGGTGTTCTTTGTGCTGCCGGTGATCTGGCTGCTGCTGGCACCTACCAAGACCGCCGCTGACCTTGTCAATGAGGGGCCGCTGACGTTCGGGTCCATGCACAACGTCGCCCGGGCCTGGCAGAACCTGACCTCGTTCGAAGGCGGCATTGTGTTCGTCTGGTTGAAGAACTCCGCCATCTACTCGGTCGGCTCACTCGTCCTCACCCTCGCCACCAGCGTGCCCGCCGGCTACGCACTGGCGCTGACGAAGTTCCGGGGCCGCCGGCTGTTGCTGTCGATCACCCTGCTGGTGATGATCATGCCCTCGGCCGCGCTGGTATTGCCCCTGTTCCTCGAGCTGAACCGGCTCGGGCTGATCGGGACGGCCTGGTCGATCATCTTGCCGTTCTCGTTCTTCCCGTTCGGGGTCTACCTGGTCTACATCTACTTCGCGACCAGCCTGCCGGCTGAGGTGCTGGAGGCCGCCCGGATCGACGGTGCCGGTGAATGGCGCACGTTCACCTCCATCGCCCTGCCGCTGGCGAAACCGGTGGTCGCACTGGTGGCCTTCTTCAGCTTCGTCGGGAACTGGAACAACTTCTTCCTGCCCTACCTGGTGCTGCCGAACAGCAAGCAGTTCCCGATCCAGGTCGGGCTGAACCAGCTCCTGTCCTCGACACCCTCGTTCAATCCGGTTGCCGGGGCCGGCCTGAACATCACCAGCCCCGAACTCGCCCTGTCCATCATCATCGCGATCCTGCCCGTGCTGGTCGTCTTCCTGTTCTCCCAGCGGGCCCTGGTGTCAGGGATGCTGGCCGGCGCGACCAAGGGATAACACCAGGCGCGCCCCGGCCCCCACCGCACAGCTCGATGCCACAGCC
>JAWWPC010000337.1:0-3416 GCA_033851055.1 Kribbellaceae bacterium
GGGGTGCGGGCCGGGGGTTTCGGCGGGCCGGTCCGTGGGCGATCGTGGGGGCGCTGGTCGCTGGGGCGATAGCCCCGGTGGTGTGGCCGTTAGCCGGTGCCGCGGGCGTGTCCGCGGTGCTGGGCGCACTGGTGGGGCAGGTCGGGAGTGTGGGGTCCGGCTATTTGGTGGAGGTGGTGACCAAGGCCCTGGACCGGGCCCGCCAGGCCGGCGCTGGTGAGTCCTCACCGGCGCAGCTGCGGGAGGCGATCGAAGACGAACTGCGGGCGCTGACCAGCGACGATGAGGGCGCGCTCGGGTTGCGCCGGGAGATGGCCGCGCTTCTGCGCGCGGTCGGGGGCATTGACATCGCGGTCAGCGCGGCCGTCCAGACCGGGGTGGAGGAGGTCCAGCAGGCGCTGTTCGCCGCGGTTACTGATCTCGGTGCTGAGTTCGGGGGGATGCTGGCGCAGACTCGTCAGACCCTGATCAAGGTCCAAGACGAGCAGGGCCGCCAGGGTGTTGAACAGCGGCATCAGACCGATTTAGCGCGGGAGAACCTGGTCAAGACCAACCTGGTCATCCAACGCCTCGAACTCCTCATCGGTATCCCGTCCCGGGAGCCCACCGCGGAGGAGACGACGGGACCGGTCGATCCGGCTAGCGAGGAGCCGGCCGCGGGTCCTTGCCCCTACATGGGGTTGCGCTCGTTTCGGGCCGAAGACGCGCAGTGGTTTTTCGGTCGGGAACGGCTGACCGCCGACCTGGTAGCGCGCCTGGTCGAGGCGCCGCTGCTAGCAGTGGTGGGTGCCTCCGGATCGGGAAAATCCTCACTGCTGGGCGCCGGGTTACTGCCCGCAGCCTGGGCGGGCACGGTTCCCGGCGCAAGTAACTGGATCACCGTCACCCTCACTCCGACCAGCCACCCATTAGAGGAATTGGCCAGCCGGGTGGCCCTGCTCCGCGGGCTAGCCGCGGGTGGGATGCTCGCCGATCTGCGCTCCGACCCCCGGAACCTGCGCCTAGCCGTCCGCCAAACGCTCGCCGATGCCCCAGCCGAGGCCCGACTGCTGATGATCATCGACCAGCTGGAGGAAATCTTCACCCTCTGCAGCGACAACACCGAACGGCAAAACTTCCTCGATGCCCTCGCCGCCATCGGCGCCGACCCCGGGTGTGGGGCCACGGTGGTGCTGGGGATCCGCGCGGATTTCTACCCCCGCTGCGCAGACTACCCACCGCTGGCCACCGCCCTGCAAGACCACCAACTGCTGGTCACCCCAATGACCACCGAGGAACTGCGGGAAGCGATGAGTCGCCCGGCCATCCGCGCCAGCCTGTGCTTGGAGCCGGGGCTGGTCGAGACCATCCTGGCGGATCTGGGTGACGAGCCCGGGTCTCTGCCGCTGCTGTCCCACGCCCTGTCGGCCACCTGGGAGCGCCGCCGGGGCCGGACACTGACATGCGCTGGTTACCGGGACGCCGGGGGGGTGCGCCAAGCCATCGGGCAGACAGCGGACACGGTGTATACGCGGCTGACACCGGTCCAACGGGCTATCGCCAAGGACATCTTCCTCCGGTTAACCGCCCTCGGGGAAGGAACCGAGGACACCCGCCGCCGGGCCCCGGGCACCGAACTGCTCTCCGGGTCGCAGACCGCCCAGGTACAGGACGTGCTCAACGCGCTTGCCTCCGCCCGGCTGATCACCCTCGGCGAGGACAGCGTCGAGGTTGCCCACGAGGCGCTCATCCGCGAGTGGCCACGGCTGCGTGGGTGGCTGGATGAGGACCGCGACGGGCTGCGCCTGGCGCGCGGGTTGACCACAGCGGCCCACGACTGGACGATGTCGGGGCGGGACGAGGGCATCCTATACCGGGGTGCCCGCCTCGCCGACACACGAGCCTGGGTCCAGCGCGCCCAGCCGCGGCTCAGTGAGGTCGAAGCCGAATTCCTCACCACCAGCATCCGCACCCAAGAACAACAAGAGCAAGCGACCCAACGACGCACCCGCCGGCTACGCCAACTCGTCGGCGCCCTAACCACGTTGCTGGTACTCGCTGTCAGCACAACCATATTCGCGATTACCGAACAACGCACAGCAATCCACGAACGCGACCTGGCGCTGTCCCGCGAGGTCGCAGACGAAGCCGCCAAGGTCGGCAGCTTCGATACGTCCCTGGCGATGCAGCTCAACCTGGCCGCCTACCGCATCGCCCCGACCATCGAGGCCCGCAGCGCGCTGCTGCGTGCCTCCACGCTGCACACCGCCACCCGAGAACTCGCCGACACCGACTCCTTCCGGGCCGAAGCAATCAGCCCCGATGGACGCACCTTGGCTGTCGGTTCGGCTGACCAGGCGATACGCCTGTATAACATCACCAATCCCCGGGCGCCCACGTTCTTGAGCATCCTCACCGATCACACCGACACCGTCCTCGCGGTGGCGTTTAGCCCCGACGGGCACACCCTGGCCAGCGCCAGCTTTGACCACACGGTGCGGATATGGGATTTGACCGATCTCCACCACCCCACCGCAGCGGCCACCCTCACCGGCTACAACGGCGGCATTAACGCGGTGGCGTTCAGTCCAGACGGACACATCCTGGCCACCGGCGGTGGCTTTGCCACAACGCGAGTATGGGATGTGAGCGATCCCCACCATCCCATCGCAGTGGCCACCCTTACCGGCCTTACTGGCACCGTCTACACGGTGGCATTCAGCCCCGATGGGCACACATTAGCCACCAGCGACGACACCCGCGCGATTCAGCTATGGAACCTGGCTAACCTTCACCACCCGGTCCAAGAAGCTAATCTGACCGGCCACAGCGGCGCCATCAACGCGGTGGCGTTCAGCCCCGACGGGCACACGCTGGCCAGCGGGAGCGATGACGCCACAGCGCGGCTCTGGGATTTGAGTGACCCGCACCAACCCTCAACCATCCTCACCGGCCACGCCTACAGCATCAACGCGGTGGCGTTCAGCCCGGACGGGCACACTCTGGCCACCGGCAGCAACGACGATATGGTGCGGCTGTGGGATCTGACTGATCCTCACCATCCCAGCGCACTGCCAATCCTCACTGACCACGCCGGCCCGGTCCGGGGGGTAGCGTTCAGCCGAGATGGGCACACCCTAGCCACCGGCAGCGACGACGCCACGGCGCGCCTGTGGGATCTGACCGATCCCCATCATCCCACCCCAGCGAGTGTCCTCACCACCCTTACCGGTCCGGTCTACACCGGCCCCGCCTTCCTGGGTCCGTTCCTCGCGGTGGCGTTCAGCCCGGACGGGCACACTCTGGCCGCCGGTAACAACTCCACGGCGCCGCTGTGGGATCTGACCGACTCTCACCATCCCAGCGCACTGCCAACCCTCACCGGTCACACCGACACTGTTTATGCGGTGGCGTTCAGCCCGGACGGACACACTCTG
>JAWWPC010000068.1:0-3274 GCA_033851055.1 Kribbellaceae bacterium
GAAGTTGCCCTCCCGGATGCAGACGGAATGCGCCTTGCGAGGGACCTGCGCGACCGGTACGCCGATCTCGGCATCGTGCTGCTCACCTCGAACTGCGAGGACGACATCCTGTTCCGGGCGCTCGAAACGGGCGTATCGGCCTTCGTGTCCAAGTCCGCACCCAACGCCGAAGTGCTCGCGGCCATCCGGCATGCGCGCGTCGCAGCGACCTCGTTCACAGCCACGGGCCTCGCGTCGGCCGTGGTCCGCCGCGGCCGTCCGATAGGCCCGCTGGCGCTCAGCCCGCGCGAGACCGAGGTGCTGGCGAGGCTCGCGGAAGGCATGTCGGTACCGGCGATAGCTCGCTCGATGTTCGTCAGCCCGTCGACAGCCAAGACGTACGTCGCAAGGCTCTACGAGAAGCTCGGCGCGTCGAACCGCGCGCAGGCAATCATGACCGCCCTGCGGCTCGACCTCATCCAGCATCAGGTGCCGAGCTCCGACCTGATCGTCAACGGTCAGGGTGTCAGCACCAGCCGGCCACGGATGCCGCCGCCCGCCAATCGCTTGTATGCTGCGTCCTCCAGCGCGTAGGCGCCGGAGCGATTTCATCCGCGCCAACCACGACGTACTCGGCATGAATCTTCAGAGTTAGTCATCGTCTGTGCCGGCGCGTGCCGCATCGAATTGCGCCGTGATAGCCTCCGACAGCCTCCGACAGGCTCTGGCCTAGGGTTGCGAGAGAGTCGGTGATGGATGTACTCGCGTCTGTCATCTCTCGTCACCCCGTGATGCCGTGCCGCACAGCTCTGACATGCCATCTGGACCACGCAGCGAGGCGAAAACGTCGCCATAACGCCAGCGACAGCAATGCGCGATACGATTCCTCGTCAGTGCCCCGAACAGCGCGAGCCATTGGTCATCCGGCAGGGTTCAGCAGCGGCCGTCTCCGCGCTCGCACTAAAACTCGTAGAAGCCAGGAACAACCGAAAGCGCGTGCCGGATAGTCTGACTGACATCCCTAACCTAGGAGATTGAGGACAACGGCATTCGTTACGCACATGCCGATGTGCGGACGTTCGCTCGGACCCCCCCAGCGGAGGCTTGTAGGCAACGTGCGCCCGCTCAGTCGTAAGTCTGCGATGTCGCGGCTCGCTACGGGAACAGTCGTTGGGCGTGGTGGGCTTATCCGCCCGGCGCCGTGGATCTTCTCGGCACCGCACAGCGCGGCTGACATCGCCCATCCCCGTACGCTTCCCCTCCGACGTGCTCCACGAGGTCAAGCGCCGCGCAGAGGCCGACGACCGATCGGTGGCCTCGTGGATCCGCCGCGCTGTCGAGCACGAGCTCAACCGGACGGCGTGACCGAGGACCACACGCCGAACCACTGCTCGGCGTCGTACTTCTCGAACCGCTCCACCTCGGTGAACCCCAGCTTCGCCGCGACGCGCATCGAGCGGTCGTTGGCGGTCTGGGTGTAGAGCACCACCGGCTCGCTGGGAAGCGCGCCGGCGAACCAGTCGAGTGCCGCAGCGCACGCCTCGGCGGCGTACCCGCATCCCCACGCCTCCGGCAGAAACATGTAGCCGAGCGCGACCTCCCCGGCATCCGCACGGACGTGACCCGGACGCTCAGAGTCGCGCCGATCGAGCATGATCGTGCCGATCATCGCTCCGTCGCGATCGACCACGAAAAGGCCAGGGCGCCGCCTGGGCACCTCAGGCACCGCGCGCTCGAGCTCATCACGCGGTCGAGGGCCACCGATGTAGGTGCCCACCTCTGGCGAGGCGAACAGCTCGATGACCGCCGCACGGTCCCGGGCCTCGGGCTCACGGAGCACGAGCCGCTCGGTCCTGATCGGGGCAGGCGGCCAGGCGACGGGTCCGAGCTCAGTCATGGCGGGCAACCTACCAATGGATTGGGCACGCAGCCGCAACAGCAGCCGGGCGTGGTGAGCTGTCAGCTGCTGGGTCTGCATCAGAATGCCTTGGGCTTGGCCGATCACCTTCTGAGACTGAAGTGCGGCGAGGTCCACGCGTACTCCCTGGCTGGAGTTGGTGTTGTAGCTCCGTCAGTGATTGGCAGGTTGGGGGGAGATGGGGTGGTGGGCGGCGGCGCAGTGGTTGAGGACTTCGGCGACTACCTGCGGGAGGGGCTGGCGGGCGTCGATGGGGATGGCGTTGCGGGTTGTCAGTTCGTGCTCGACTTTGGTGCGCCACCAGTGGGACCAGGTGGCGGTGTCGCCTGTTGTGCCGAAGATGTTGGCGCGGGTCGGGGACAGGAGGCGGGCGGTCTGGGTTTGGGCGTCCAGGCGAAGAAGGATGATCAGGGCGAATCTGTCCAGGTGGTCGAACATGTTGTACGCCGTACCGCAGAAGAGGGCGTTGCGGGAGCGGTACTGGTCCAGAGCGTTGGTGAGGCGGTCGTCCAGCCATTGCCAGTAGTGGGTGCTCAACCAGGCGAGGTCTGGGGAGGCGGGGAACGCGACCGGGCCTCCGGCGGCGTCTTCGTGGCGGGCGTAACCGAAGTCGAGGTCGACCGAGCAGAGGCCGCGGGCATGTAGGGCGGAGGCAACGGCGGACTTTCCGGCGCCTGGACCACCGGCCAGGAGGACGGCCACCATGCCAACGATTGTGGCCCGGAGCGCGAGGCACCGGCAACTCATTTGGTGGTGGTCGGACTCCGCTAGGTGACCCGGGGTGATGGCTACTGTGCGAGGGTGATCTGGGTGCACCCGGGGTTCCGCGAGACGAAGTTCATGGGTGACACCGTCGAGCACAACGACGTTTTCAGCGATCGCCCAGAGCGGCTCTGCGCTGATGTGACCTGCGCGGGGTAGCGTCAAACCCTTGCCTAGGGCAACACTGGGAAGATGGGCAGGCTGGCGCCTGATCTGATCGGGCCCGTTGGGCTGGAACTCGCCCGGGCGGTCGAACAACTGCCCGGGCCTCATGGCATGCCGGGCGGCTCGAGATACGAGTTGAAGTGGGACTAGTCGGGCAGTCGTGATCCGCAGCGGCGGTACGGCGCGGATCTGGTCGCGGCAACGCAACAACCTCACCGACGGGTTCCGCGACATCGCCGCAGCCGCTGTCTCCCAGCTGCCGACGGCGTCGTATTGGACGGCGTTGTCTGAGGTCTGCCGAGACGTGTAGAAGACGTCGGCGACTTGCCTACAAAGGTCCCGGTTCTCGTTGTGGACGGTCTAGGTTCGCGGTGTCTACGACAGGGCGGGAGAGCCGATGCGGGTGCAGCGGGTGGTTTCTCTCGATCCACCGCCGCACCGGTGCCGGCC
>JAWWPC010000091.1:0-7975 GCA_033851055.1 Kribbellaceae bacterium
CCGCAAGGTCGGCCATAGCCCGCTCATCATCGTCCGACGACCGCAACTGCGTCCTCACCTGGCATCTCCTCTCCCGTCGAGCCTGCCCAGACTAGGGGCGCGAGGTGGCATCCGGACTGGGAACAGCGGCCCGTGATCTGGATCCGGCCGCTTACGTGGGCATTACGAAGCGTCAGCGCTCGCAAGCAGTAACCACCGGGAGATCCGCTTCCTCACCGGCTTGTTCAGTCATTTCGAGCAGGCCATCCCGGCTGGCTGGTCATTCCGAGCCGGCCGGCCTCGCTCTACCGAGTGACGCAGGGTCTGCACGTGCTGTCCGGGCTCATTTCAGTCCCATTGCTGCTGGCGAAGTTGCGGACCGTCTATCCCAAGCTGTTCGCGAAACTGCCCTCGCCTCCCAGCCGTAAAGCGCTCGGCACGGTTCTCGAGCGACTCTCCATCGCTGTCCTCGTGGCCACAATGGCCCTGGAACTCTTCATCAGCTTCTTGAACACCTTGCAGTGGTATCCGTGGCCATTTCCCTTCAAGCAAACGCATTACGCCCTGGCCTGGATCATCGTCGGCGCCCTGCTCGTCCACCTAGCCGTGAAACTGCTGCTGATCATCGCGAACTGGCGAAGGACAGCAGCCGACCGTACGCCAGTCCCGGTGCCGTCCGGCTCGTTGCCGCCAGCAATCACTCGGATTGGCCGCCGCGGCCTGTTCCGGACCGTCGCCGGCGCGGGCGCTGGTGGCTCTGCCCCTGCTGCCGCGGCAGGGCAAGGGCGTCAACCCCACGGTGCTGCCTCGGAACTACCTGCGCGACTGGTTGTTGCTCGAGGCCACGATCGTGCTCGCCGGCGCGGTAGTGCTGGTGGTTCAGAGCCGGCGCAAGCTCAGCGCTTGACGTTCAGGAGGTCTCGGGCAGCGTCCGGGGCCATCGGCGGCCGCTGGGCGAGTGTGGCCAGCGTCGCCGCCCGCTCGACCAATTCCGCGTTGTGCCTGACCGGCTGACCCTTCGCCAGCGTCAGGGTGTCCTCCATCCCGACGCGCAGGTGGCCGCCCTTGGACAGAGCGGCCAGTGCCACCGGCAGCGTCGTACGGCCGACGCCTGTCGCGGACCACGAGGTGACCGTGCTGGGCAGACCGTTGACCGCGGCAACCAGTGTGTCCGTCGTACCGGGCATTCCGCCGGGCACGCCCATCACCAGGTCGCAGTGCACCTTGCCGCCGTACGGCGGGCCGAACTTGTCCAGCAGCCGGTGCAGCGCAGCGACATGGCCGAGGTCGAACAGCTCGAACTCCGGCACCACCTCGCGCTCCTGGGTGAGCCGGTAGAGCTCGGTCACGAACGGCCAGGGGTTCATGAAGACGTCGTCGCCGAAGTTGACCGTGCCCATCGTCAGCGAGCACGAGTCGGGGGCCGCGTCCAGGACCCGGAGCCGGTGCTCGAACGGGTCGGTCACGGCGCCACCGGTAGACAGCTGCACGATCAGGGCCGTGTTCTCCCGGATCGCGGTGACGGTCTCGGTCAACCGCCCGAGGTCCAGCGTCGGCCGGTGCTCGGCGTCGCGGATGTGGATGTGGATCATCGCGGCGCCGGCTGCCTCGCAGCGTTTCGCGGTCCCGACCAGCTCCTCGAGCGTGGTCGGCAGCGCCGGGCAGTCTGCCTTCGCGGTCTCGGCGCCGGTGGGTGCAACGGTGATCAACGTCGACATCATGGACGAATCGTGCCAGATCTGGCCCCGAATCGGGATATCTGCCTGTCACTGGGCCCGATAGCCGGACGATCTTGTGGTTGGCAGACTGTCGACCATGAGAGCAGTCGTGCAGCGCGTATGTCGGGCGTCCGTGACGGTGGAGGGCGAGGTGGTGGGCGCGATCGACCAGCCGGGGCTGATGGTCCTGCTCGGCGTTACCCATGACGACACGAAGGAGAAAGCGGCGGCCCTGGCCGCGAAGATCTGGACCCTGCGCATCCTGCGCGACGAGCGGTCCTGCGCCGACGAGCAGGCACCGATCCTGGCAATCAGCCAGTTCACCCTGTACGCCGACACCCGCAAGGGCCGCCGGCCTTCCTGGAACGCCGCAGCCCCCGGCCCGATCTCGGAACCCCTGTACGACGCCTTCTGCGCAGCCCTGGAGGCTCTCGGCGCCAGGGTCGAGCAGGGGAGGTTCGGCGCCCAGATGGAAGTTGCCCTGGTCAACGACGGTCCGGTCACACTCATCCTGGACGCCTGACCGGGCCCGGCTCTCGAAGGGCGGCCGCTGTGAAGGCTGATCCGGAAGGCCGCCCCGGAAAAGACCGACCCCGGTCCGGATCACGAGGATCTGAACCGGGGCTCGATCGAACTCCTCGCCTGAATCAGTGAGGTTCGACTCAGGCACGAGTGGCCGGCTTGATCAGCCGACGACTCCAGCGGCCGAGTGGCCGATGACGATGGTGCTCTTCAGGCTGTAGACGTTGATCACCAGAGCGTCGACCGAGATGTAGCGGCTCTGCTGCATCACCCGGTTGAAGGTCAGCCTGGCGATGCCCGGGATGTCGAGCGTCTGGTTCGGCTTGTTCGGCACGTCGTACGTCTTGTTGCCGACCGTGACCGACAGGACCTTCGAGTTCGAGCTCACGCCGGTCTTGCCGTCCTTGGTCTTCCACGCGGAGGCGGAGGACTCGATGGCGCTGATCGAGAGCTTCCCGACCTTGACGCCGGCGACCTTGGAGGTGAAGGTGATGGCCGACTTGTCCCGGCCGATGAAGCCGTTCTGAGTGGTGGTGACGCCACCGACGTAGGCCAGGCCCGGCACCTTGACCTCGGCGACCGAGACGCTCACGGTCTTGCCTTCGGTGCCGCGGCAAGTGGTCTGGAACGAGGTCGGGTCGGACGTCACGAGCTTGCCGACGTTCGCCTTCGTGCCGTACGCGTCGCCGATCACCAGTGCGGTGGCCGGCGCGCTGACCTCGGCGCGGGTCTTCAGAACGACGACCTCGACGCCCTTCGGCATGTACTTGTTGTTGATGGTCACGTGGATCACCACAGCCTGGGCGTACGAGTAGATGCCCGAGGCGGTCTTCACGCCGCCGACGCGGTTCAGCACTATGTAGCCGAGCCCCGGTACCGCCACCTTGGTGTTCCAGCCCGGATTCAGCAGTGCCGGCACCGGCACGCCGCCGATCGTCACGGCGAGGAACTTGGTGCCACCGGTGTACTGGAACTTGCCATCCTTGTACATGGCCGTCGTCGACGTGCTGGCGCCCTTGAGCGTGAGCAGGTTACCGAGCTTGATGTCGGCGGCGACCGCAGTGCTGGTCACACCGTTCCCACGGCCATCGTTGAACGCGTAGGTCTCGGTCTTCACCCCCCGGGCGATGGCCAGCCGGTTCACGTCGACGGTTGCCAGGTCGTTCTTGAAATACCGGTGCGGGTCGGTCGAGCAACCCATCCGGCTTGCCACCTGCGGTCCGCTGTTGACCAGACCGGACTGCACGTCGGTGCCGTAGCCGTAACCTGCATAACCGAACACCGGCGCGGCGGATGCCGAACCAGAGGTCAGCGCGATCGTCGAAGCTACGCCAACAACAGCCGCAACTCCTACGGCAGCGAGCTTCTTGTATCCGATGCGGGGTCTCATGACCCCTCCTCCCTGAGTAATGACGTGACCCGATGGCGGGTCAGGACAAATGAACAACTAAGGCGGTCGCCGTAAGTAACGACAACCACCACTCCGAGATCAAATCGTGATATTCGGAACCGGTTCGTGAAAGTCGCGGTCTTGCGCGCAACCCAGTTGTGCGCTTAAGAAGTCCCTGACCGGCCAACGACTTCGCGCTCCAACTTCCTGACGGAACAGCAAAAACCCCAGACCGCAAAAGGATCCGGGGTTTTCGCTTACCGCTCAGTGAATCAGTTGCTTCAGACCGCGACGGTCACCTCAGCTACCTCGCCGTACTGGGCGACGACCCGACGATCCACCGACTCGGCCTTGGGCGCGAGGGTGCGCAGCGTCCAGGTGCCGGGCGCGGCGAAGAACCGGAAGTGCCCGGTCGCCGATGTCGGCACCTCGGCAGTGAACTCGCCGGAGCCGTCCAGTAGCCGCACGTACGCGCCGCTGACCGGCTCGTCACCGCGCAGTACCTGGCCCTGGATCACGGCCTCCTTGTCGACGTCGACGCCCTTCAGCGACAGACCGCCTTTGGTTGCTCCGCACATATCAGGCCTTCCCGGGCTCGTCGCCGAGGGCAACCGGTACGCCGACCAGTGAGCCCCACTCGGTCCAGGACCCGTCGTAGTTCTTGACGTTGGGCTGCTCCAGGATCTCGTGCAGCACGAACCAGGTGTGCGCCGAGCGCTCACCGATCCGGCAGTAGGCGATGGTGTCCTTGCCGAAGTCGACCCCGGCCTCGGAGTACAGCTTCTGCAACTCGTCGTCGCTGCGGAAGGTGCCGTCGTCGTTGGCCGCCTTGCTCCAGGGGATGCTGGCCGCGGTCGGGATGTGACCCGCGCGCTGCGCCTGCTCCTGCGGCAGGTGCGCCGGGGCAAGCAGCCGGCCGGCGTACTCGTCGGGGCTGCGGACGTCGACCAGGTTCTTGACCCCGATGGCCTCCCCGACCTCGTCGCGGAAGGCCCGGATCTCCTTGTTCTGCTCCTGCGCCTTGTAGTCGGTCGCGTCGCGCTTGACGACCTCGTCGGTCAGCTCGCGGCTGTCCAGCTCCCAGCGCTTGCGGCCGCCATCGAGCAGCCGGACGTCACCGTGGCCGTAGAGCTTGAAGTACCAGTACGCGTAGGCCGCGAACCAGTTGTTGTTGCCGCCGTAGAGCACCACGGTGTCGTCGTTCGACACGCCCCGGCCGGACAGCAACGCCTCGAACTGCTCCTTGTTGACGAAGTCGCGCCGGACCGGGTCCTGGAGATCCTCCTTCCAGTCCAGCTTGATCGCGCCGGCGATGTGGCCGGCGTCGTACGCCGAGACGTCCTCGTCTACCTCGATCAGGACGACGCCGGGGTCGGACTTGTGCTCCTCGACCCAGTCGGCCGAGACGAGAGCTGATTCCCTGCTCATGTGCTGCTCCTCAGGTGGTGGTTGCGGTGTTTGGCTTACGGATGCGTTGGATCAGCAGATAGGCCTCACAGCCGAGGCACAGACCGACCGCCGCGTTGACGAACGCGGCGACCAGGGCGAAACCGGTGGCGACGACTCCGAGCACTTCGGCGCCGCTCAGGTAACCGACCAGTCCGAGCACGGCGAAGACCAACCCGACCAGCTGGGCGAACCGCGGCGGCACCGGGTCCTCCAACTCCTTCGGCGGGCCGAGTCGCGGCCGGACCAGCCGCTTGAAGATCTGACTGTACGGCGACGCCTGGACGCCGAACGTCACCGCGATCGCGAAGACCACGGTCTGGACCGCGAGCGGCCAGAAGCTGTTCAGCACCAGGGTGAGCGCGAGCACAACAGTGGTGACGCCCGCGGCGAACCGGAGTCCGCGCGGGTCTACCTGGGGGTGTTGTGCCGTCGACTGACTGGACATCACGACTCCCGGAAGGAGTTGGAAAGAGCGGTACCCGCCGACGAGTGGTGCGGGAGGGCGACGTACTGGGAACCGTGCTCAGCGACCGGTTCCGGAGCGCTCGGGACGCCGCCTGGTCAGTGGGTGCGACACAGAGACGAGCGCATGCGGCAGTTGTCCACTGCCCTGCGCTTGGTCAACAACGTCGTGTACTCCACGGCACCGAGAGTACGGAAGCAGCCCGAACCCCGCGAGCCAGGGTCCCACGATCTGAGACAACCGATCACCATCCGGACCGTCGCTACTTGCTGACGGTCGACTGGGGGGCCAACTACGACGTTGGTGGCGGCAACCTTGTCATGGAGAGCCTGCTTCTTGTCATCCCAGAGCGGCCACAGGTCGTTCAGCAACCCGAGCAGGCCGAACAAGCTTCCGACCACGGGAACCGCACCCAACAGGCTGAAGCCGTTGTAGAGCCCGAAACGCTTGACCACGGCCAACCCCGGAGGTGGACCCGCCACCTCGCGAAGGCGCACGCTGATGCCGAACGCCTTCTTACCGAGTGTGGCGCCGGAGCGGGTGAGGAACAGGTACTCGTACGCAAAGCTGACGATCAGCCCGATGATCATCGCCGGAATCGCCCATCTATACGCCTCCCAGGGCAGGGCGTTGTTGAATCCGCTGTTGCCTGCCAGGGCGGCGTCCCCGCTTCCACCAGCCTGACAGCGCAACCCCGTCCGGCGTGGACGGTACGAGCGGCCGATAGCCGAAGCCCTGGCCCTGATATGGCGGCGCCTGCCTCGGGCGGCGGTGATCCGTCCAGAATCCACCGTCCCAGTAGCGTTGCGATGCGGGATCCTGCGGATCGTCGTACCAGCCGGCCGGGTAGCTCATCGGAGAAGCATGGCATCGGCGGGCGGTCACAGCAGGGCCCCAGGGTGCGGCGAAGGTCAGCGGGTCTGGCGGTCGGCCGCGGTGCCCAGAGCGGCGATCACGTCGGCCTTGCGGGGCTGGCCGCTGGCGCGGGTCACGATCGCGCCGGTGCTGTCGAGCACCAGCACGGTCGGTGTGCGAAGGATGTCCAGGCGGCGTACCAGGTCCAGGTGGGACTCGGCGTCCAGCTCGATGTGCCGGACCCCTTCGACCATGGTCTCCACCTCGGACAGCACGCGGCGGGTGGCGCGGCACGGCGCGCAGAAGGCCGATGAGAACTGCACCATTGTTGCCCGCTCGCCCAGTGCACCGTCCAGATCCGCGGCGGTCAGCCGATCCGGCGACTCCGCCTGGGCATTCCCGGGCGTCTCCTGCACCGCTGCCCTGCCGACCCGACGCGTGCCCCGGAAGCGGCCGTCATACCGGGACTTCAGCACGCTGAGTGCGCCGCCGATGGCGACGGCGACCAGCAGCGCGATGATCCCGGGTGTCACAACAGTCGAGATTACGTCACCCCTCGGCAGGCTCGACTGGTTCTCATTCCTCGGACCGATCGGTCCAGACGGAACCGGCGCGTGAAGCCACCGGTTCTCAGCGGCCGGCCACGGTGATGACGACTCGTCTGTTCTTCTGCCGGTTCGCGTCGCTGGTGTTGGGCACTGCCGGGGCTGTCTCACCGAAGCCCTTGGTGGTCAGGAGGGCGGACCGGAAGTGCTCGTTGCGGATCATCAGCCAGAGGGCGACCGCCTGAGCCCGTCGCTCGGACAGCCTCAGGCCGTACGTCGCATCGCCGCGGTCGTCGGTGTGGCCCTCGACCCGCAACCGGGCGTTCGGTGAAGCCGCTTTGATCTTTACCGCGATGGCATGCAGGGCCTTCGCGGCATCCGGCCGGATCGTCGCCTGGTCGGTGTCGAACAGCACGTCACCGGGTGCGACGTAGGAGACCTTGCCGTCCCCGGTGAACACGTCGATCTTGCTTTGCCCAGGGAGTTTGCGCGACTCCAGCCGGGCAGGATCGACGTCGACATCGGGCAACCTGACCGGCGGGATCCGGACCGTCTCGACCTTCACCTCCGGCAGGCAGCCCGAGCCGCTGCAGTCGCTCTTGCTGGTGCCTCCCGGGCGAGCCGTGCCATTGCGGGCCATCCCGCGCCGGACCACACCCTTGCGTGTGACTGTCGGGAGAACGCCGTCGTCCTCGACCTGGCAGACCTGCGGTGCGTAGACCGCCGGCGCCTCGACACCGGTGACCGACACAGCTTGGAAGACCTTCCCGGAGCCCGCCACCGAGCTAGCTGGGACCGTCGCGGCCGGGATCTTCGAGCCGCTGATCCGCACGGCGCCGAGACATCCGCCGGGCGCGTCGTACTGGATGACACAGCCGGCATCGATCATTTCTGCCGGGATGGTGAAGCCCTCGAGCGCTGTCGTCTGCGCACCAGCCGCGTCGATCGCGGTTACCGGCGCCACCTTGACCTCGGGGACGACGATGTCCGGCAGTTGGCGCACCGTGCGGCCGGCACCGGGCGCGCAGAGAGGGTCGACGGTCGGCGTCGGCGT
>JAWWPC010000092.1:0-36346 GCA_033851055.1 Kribbellaceae bacterium
CGGCGTCGGCTTCAGCGTCGACCCGGCCCTGGTGGGTTGGTCGGTCGGTGCCACTGTGTGCCCGTCCGTCGGAACACTCGTCGGGCCAGCGGTAGGACGTCGTGTCGGCGTCTTCCCCGGCGTCGGCGAGTGGGTCGGCGTCGGCGTCGGCGTACCAGTGGTGTCGTCCGGAGTCGGTGTCGCGGATGGCGACGGCACGGGAGAGCTCGTCGCTGCTACCGGTTCGTTGGACGTGGTGACATAGCGGTCGTCTCCGCCGGTCACATAGGGAATGGATGCGTCGGTTTCGTTCGAGTTTGGTTGCTGGAGCAGGATCCACGAGATCGGTGCGAGGACCAGCAGTAGTACCGCGATGGCGAGCAGAGGCCGCTTCACCCGGGATCCGGGTGGTGGAGCCTTCCTGCGGTGCCGGTGCCGCGCGTTGGCGCCGGGCTCTGACATCGTCCGTGTTCCCTTCACAATCGCCCCCCAAAGACGTTGCCTCACTTGTCCCACCGCGCCCTCGTGAGGAGGGGCGCTGCGACACAATAAGGACGGATCTACCCGCTTCCGGGCCGTTCCAACCAATGACCTGTCATCAGCTGCGCCCGAAGTCCTGGACCCAGCTGCCGTTGCCATAGTCGGGCTTTACCTGGCCTGGGTCGTAACCGATACCGATCTTGTTGTAGTTGCAGTTCAGGATGTTCTTGCGGTGTCCGTCGCTCTGCATCCAGGCGGCGAACACCCGCTGAGCCGTGTCGTAGCCGGCTGCGATGTTCTCACCCATCGCGGAGCCGTGGAAGCCCGAGGCCTCCATCCGGTCGAACGCGGACTTACCGTCGGGGTCGGTGTGGTCCATATAGTGCCGCCGGACCATGTCCGACGCGTGCCGCTCGGCCGCCTTGACCAGGCTGTCGGCCAGGCTGAGCGGGCCGCAGCCATTCTGCCGGCGAGCCGCATTAGTGAGGTCGAGCACCTGCCGCTCCTGCGTGTTCGTGCTACCACCGCCGGCCGGCGGCGACGAAGGAGATGACGGCTCCTGGGTTGCGGTCGTGGTCGGCGTCTGGCTCGGCTGGGGTTTCGGCTTGTTGCTGGCCGGCGTCTGCGGATTCGCGGGCGGGGTGACCGTCTTGACGCCACCACTCGGTGTTGCGGCCGGCGCGGTGGTTGGAACCGTCGTCACCGACGGGGTGCCGCCGGGGGTCTCGACCGGGCTCACGGCGGGAGTGCCGATGGAGGTAGGCGACGTGGTGCTGCCGTTCGGCAGCGCCACGGAGACCGTCGGGACGGCCGTCTTCTGGTCCGTGCTGTCCGAGCCGTTGGCAGAGGTCGGAGCGGAGCTGTCCGCGGAGACGTTCAGGACCTTGGTCGGGTCGTCGTTGGCGACGGTCGAGCCATCACGGGCCGTCATCACCCAGACCACCGGCCCGACGGCGAGCAGCACCGACAGCGCGCTGACGATCGGGCCGATCAGACCTCGTCGTCGCGCCGTGCTGCGGTGCCGCCCAGGGGTTGGCGAGTCCCTCATCGGTTGGCGAATCCTCTTCGTCGTCGTTCCCCGTGGTTACCGTCCGGAGACCCTAACCGATCAACAAGCTCATTCCGGCATTGCGGAGTACGTCTTAACGAAGGTCAGATGCCAAGCACTTGTCACCGAAGTTTGGAGCCCCAGGCCCCGACTGCCGTTGCCGCCGGCGTACGCGGGGACCGCCTGGATTCTCCCGAATCAGCCCGAGCGGGCGGTGACGATGTCTGCGACGACCTTCCAGCCGAGGCTGCGGTACAGCCGCAGCCCGTCGATGGAGGCGATCAGGATGCCGCGCCGGGCCCCCTGGGCGGCGGCCGCCTCGACCAGCGAAGCCATCACCGCACTGCCGAGTCCGCGTCGCCGGTGCGCCGGGTGGGTCTCGATCCGGTCGGCGACCGCGTCCTCGCCGACGACCGCCATCCGGCCGCTGGAGACCACCCCGCCATGCGAAGTGGCGCGAGTGATGATCAGGTTGGACTCGCGTTCGGAGTGCAGCGCGTAGCGGTCGTTCAGCTCGAGGGCGGGTTGCTCGGACAGCTGGATGGTCATCAGCCAGTCCTGCTCGCGCTGCACCTCAAGGCCGAGGTCCTCGAGTTGGTCGACCCGGGCCTCCCGGTCGTCGGTGGCCAGAGTGATCCAGCCGGCACCGCGTCCGCCGCCTGCTGAAAGCGCCAGATCGGCGGCTCGCTCCACCCGTTCGGGCTTGTGGTCCGCATCCAGGACGACGTACTCCGTCGCGCGGTGCTCCTCGCCCGCACGGACGGTCAGGATCCCGTCGTTGTCGTCGTCTACGGTGGTCCAGCCCCGCGATATCGACCACCCGGCCTGCCAGCGGCGGACGAGCTCCTCACGATCTGTCACCCGACGATTGAGATCTGTCACCCAACGATTGAACCAGTCGGAGCGCATGACTGCGAGGGGAACGGGAGTTGTCGGTCGTCGTCTGACTCCAACAGGTCGAACACCAGCAGGTCCTCGCGGGTCCCGTCCCGCCTCAGACTTGCCTGCCGCCGGATGCCGGACCGGGTGAAGCCGTTGGCCAGGGCAACGTGTTGTGAAGCCTTGTTGCCCTTTGCGGCAGTGAGTTCCAGCCGGTGCCGGCCCAGACCGCCGTACTCGATCGGTGTGAAGGCATGCCGGACGACGAGGCCGACGGCAGTCGTCACCACGCCACGGCCACGGGCCTCCGGATGCGCCCAATAACCGATCTCACCGAATGTGCCCGTCAGCTTGACCACACCGACGTTGGCCAGCAGTTCGTCCGTGTCCGGATCGGCGACGACCCAGGTCACCCGGTCGCCGGAGGCCAGGCCCTCCTGCTTGCTCGCGATGAATGCCTCCGCGTCTTCGAGCGTGTACGGCGAAGGAAGGCTGGGCAGCCTGTGCTGCGTCCGCGGGTCACGGCACGCTTCAACAATCCTCTGTACGTCGGACGCGCGGTGCGGGCGCAGGCGGACCTTCCCGTGCTCGAGAACCGGGACACTCCACCAGTGGCTCTGCGGCTCCTGCTCCTCGTCGCGCTTGATCGATGCCACCCATTCGTCCCGGCGCTGTCCGTGCAGGGTGCCGGCACCACGCACGGTGGTGAAGCCGCGGAAGCCGGTCCTCCAAGCGACCCGGCGGGAGGCCCAGTTACCAGCGATCGCGCGCCAGAGCACGACGTCCCACTTGAGCTGGTCGAAGGCGAACCGCAGCACTAGCTTTACGGCTCGCTGCGTCAGGCCGATCCCGCGGGCCCAGGGCGCGAGCCCGAACCCGACGTCACCACCGCCATCGGCGGTGCTGCCCAGGTCGATGTTGCCGGCGAACCGGCCGTGGTGCTCGAGCGCCCAGCCCCAGACGCGTCCCTCGCGCCAGCCGCTCGGGACGAGCTCAGTGAGGAAGTGCTCGGCATCGCTGCGGGAGTAAGGCACCCTCTTGTCGGTCCAGGCCTGGTAGCCGGGATCGGAACACATCGCCAAGAAGTCGTCGATGTCGTCCGGCCGATGCGCTCGCAACCGCAGGTCTTCCCCATCTGTGAGGATTGGCACGTCCTCAGGGAACCGCATCAGTCGGTGGACAGCAGGTCGAAGGACAACAGGTTGTCGTAGCTGCCGCCCCGGCGCGCACTGGCAGCCCGCGCCGTACCGGTCGGAGTGAAACCGTTGGCGAGGGCAACGTGCGCGGACGCGGTGTTGGGCTCGGCTGCAAAGAGCGTCAGCCGCCGACGGCCGAGCCCGCCGTCCGCGATCGGCAGGAAGGCCTGCTTGATCGCCAGCGCCACGGCTGCGGTCATCAAGCCCCGGCCGCGAGCCTCGGGGTGTGCCCAGTAGCCGATCTCGCCAATGGTCTGGTCGAACCGGTTCTTCAGATCGAAGACGCTGACATTGCCGAGCAGGTCGTCGGTCTCCGGGTCGGCAATCACCCAGGACACGCCCTCGCCGCTTGCCGCACTCTCCGAGCGGCTCTCGATGAACCTCTCGGCGTGCTCGAGCACGTATGGCGAAGGCATCCCGGTCAGCCAGTGCTGGGTCCGCTCGTCGTTGCAGGCCTCGATCGTCCGCTTCGCGTCGGTGGCCCAGAACGGCCGCAGCCGGAAGCCATCGCCCTCGACCACCGGTATGTCCCACCAGTGTCCCTGCGGCTCGCGGGCGTCGTCGCGGGCGATCGACGCAACCCACTCGTCATGCCGTACGCCGCGGGCGACGCCGCCGCCGCGGACCTTCACCAGTTCGCGGAAGCCGCACTTCCAGGCAATCCGGCGGGATCCCCAGTTGCCGACGAAGGCGCGCCAGATCACCCGATCCCAGCCGAAGCCGTCGAACGCGTGCGTGACGGCCAACCGGACCGCCCGGGTCATCACGCCGTTGCCGCGCGCCCAGGGTGCGAGCGCGAATCCGATCTCGCCGGCGGAACCCTCGCCACCGTGCAGGCCGACCGTGCCGGCGAACCGGCCGTCGTACTCGATCGCCCAGCCCCAGGATCCACCGTCGCGCCAGCCGGCCGGGACGCGTTCGGTGAGGAAGTGCTCGGCGTGGTGCAGCTCGTAGGGCACCGGGATGGTGGTCCAGCGCTGCATCACCGGGTCCTGGCACATCTCGAACGCGGCCGGGATGTCGTTCGGGATGGGCGCGCGCAGGGTGACCACGCCGTCGGTCAGGACGGGGACGTCTTCGGGGAATCGCATGCTCCAATGTCGCAGCGCCTGGTAGCGGCGGCAATACTTTTTCCGCGGCGGGCAACCGCTTTCCTCGGGTCGGTTTAGCGAGCGGTTGAGTCTGGGTAGGTTGCCGGAGACCGCGCCCGCCGTCCCGGGGAGTGCCGATGGCTCTGAAAAGACGGACGTTCCTCGCCGGCAGCAGTATGACGGCTGTCATGACAGGACTCGGGGGTCGAGCCACCGCTACGGCGCCGCCCGCTTCGGAATCGAGTGTCGCTGCCTCGCCGGCTGACTTCGGGGCTTTGCGGGCCAAGTGGTCGAGTGAGCTGACCGCGGCGGACACCTTCGATCGGGCCGACCCGGCCTTCGTGGCTGCGCTCGCCAAGCTCGACGGCGGGGTGAAGAGTTCCCTCGCCAAGCTGGACCGCTCACCCGGCCGGAACCGTGTCTTCTCCGACTGCGATCTGGCGCTGGACCCGTCTGTTGTCACCACCTATGCCCGGCTGGAGCAGTTCGCTACGGCCTGGGCGACGCCGGGTTCGCAGTATCACGCCGATGCTGCGCTGCTGGCCGACGTACAGGCTGGGCTCGAGTCGACGTACCAGCTGATCTACCAGCCCGGCACGGTCGAGTTCGGCAACTGGTGGTCGTGGGAGATCGGCGCCACCAAGCCGCTGGCCAACACCTTGGTCCTCCTGTACGACGAGTTGGCGGCTGAGGCGCGGGAGCGGTACTGCGCAGCCATCGACCACTTCGTGCCGGACCCGTACTGGATGTTCCCGCCGGAGCGCGGCCGGGTCATCTCCACCGGGGCGAACCGGGTGGACCTCTGCCAGGCAGTGATCGTGCGGGCCCTGGTCACTGATGACGAGCAGAAGCTGCAGCACGGTCGGGACGGCTTGAGCGACACCTGGCTGTATGTGACGAGTGGCGACGGGTTCTACCTCGGCGGCTCGTTTGTACAGCACACCTACGTCGCCTACACCGGTACCTACGGACACGTCCTGCTCGGTGGCATCGGCAGGTTGCTGGCGCTGCTGGCGAGGTCGCCATGGGCTGTGACCGACCCGAAACGGCAGATCCTGTTTGACGCCGTAGCCAAGACCTATGTGCCCGTGGTGCACGACGCACGGATGATGGACTTCGTCCGTGGCCGGGCAGTGTCGCGGTCGAACGCCTCGGACCACGATGACGGTTACACAGCAGTGGAAGCCATCCTGCGGCTTGCCAAGGGAGTAGATCCAGCTCTGGCCAAGCAGTGGCGTTCTACTGTCGCCGGCTGGCTCAAGCGGGACACCTACGGCGACATCTTGGCCGGCGCGACTATCCCACGGGTCGCGCTGGTGAAGGACCTGCTTGCAGCCGGTGTGGCGCCTACGCCGGAACCCGACGGCCATACGCTCTTCGCCAGCATGGACCGGGCCGTCCACCGCAGAGACGGCTGGGCCTACGCCATCTCGATGGCAAGCCGCCGCATCGCCTACTACGAGTCCGGCAACGGCGAGAACGAGCAGGGCTACCACAGCGGCTCAGGCATGACCTACCTGTACGACGGCGACAACGGCCAGTACGCCGATGCGTTCTGGCCGACAGTGGATCGCTATCGCCTGCCCGGCATCACTGTTGACACGCTGCCGCTCTCACCGAAGGCTGGTGGCGAATGGGGCGCGGCCCGGCCACCTACGGCGACCTGGGTAGGCGGCAGCACGCTTGACGGCTATGCAGCAGTCGGCCAACACCTCGAAGGACCGGTCTCGCCGATCCAAGCACGTAAGTCGTGGTTCTGCCTCGATGATTACGTCGTAGCGCTTGGTGCCGGGATTACTGGCACTAGTGGGCATCCGGTCGAGACCATCGTCGAGAACCGCAACCTGCATGCCGATGGCACCAACAAGCTCGTCGTAGACGGCTCCACCCGGGCAGATGAGTTGGGGGACTCGGCAACGGTCCGCGGGGCTCGGTGGGCTCACCTGGAAGGCGTAGGCGGGTATGTGTTCCCCAACCTCACCACCTTGCAGGTACGCCGGGAGGCACGTACCGGCTCGTGGCGAGACATCAACCTGACCGGCCCGGCCACACCGATCACCCGGCGCTACCTGACTCTGTGGATCGACCACGGCGTGGATCCGACCTCGGCGTCGTACGGGTATCTCGTGGTGCCGGGAGCCAGCGAGCGGCGGACCGCGGTTTTGGCCTTCGGCGCCGGTGTGCAGGTGGTACGGAACACGGCCGCGATGCAGGGGATCCGCTGGCGTGACCTGGCCCTGACGAACTTCTGGCAGCCGGGAACGCTGGAAGGCGTCAGCGTCGATGCGCCGTGCTCACTGATAGACCGGCGACGCGGAAACACGCTCGAGCTCGGTATCTCCGACCCGACCCAGCTCGGCACTACCGTGCAGGTGCGAGTGCCCGGCGGCTGGAGGCTCTCCCAGGCCGACGAGGGTGTGACTGTACGGCGCCGTTGGGGATACGTCGAGGTCACGGTCGACGTCACCGGCGTAGCCGGAGCGACCCGCCGGATCACGTTGTACCGCTAGTGGTGTGTCGGAGATGCCCCAACCCCAGACTTAGGACACTTGTCGCCTGCGGCCGGGGTCCTGAGCGCTTAGGCTGTCTGCTGTGAACGCGACCGGACCGAGTGCCGAACCGCCCCGCGGCCGGGGCGGTCAGCTCGCCGCCCAGCGCCAGGCGACCATCGTTGCCGAGGTCAACAGCAAGGGCGCGATCACGGTGGCGGAGCTGGTGGATCGGTTCGGCGTCTCCGACATGACGATCCGACGCGACCTGGACGCCCTCGACTCCAGCGGACTACTGCACAAGGTGCACGGCGGCGCCACCTCGGTCGGACTGCGCAGCGCGCACGAGCCCGGCTTCGACGCCAAGCTGACCCAGGAATCGGCCGCGAAGCAGGCGATCGCCGCGGAGGCAGCCCGCCGGGTCCAGCCCGACAGCGCGATCGGCATCGGCGCCGGTACGACGACGTACGCACTTGCACGGCAACTGGTCCGGGTCGAGAAACTCACCGTGGTCACGAACTCAGCACGGATCGCGGACGTGTTCCACGGCAACGGCCGGTCCGACCAGACCGTCGTACTGATCGGTGGCATCCGGACGCCGTCCGACGCGCTGGTCGGCCCGATCGCGACCGCCGCTTTGCAGTCGCTGCATCTAGACATGCTGTTCCTCGGCGCGCACGGTGTCGATGCCGAGCATGGCCTGAGCACCCCGAACCTGATGGAGGCCGAAACCAACCGCGCCTTCATCGCCGCGAGCCGCGAAGTGGTGCTGGTGGCGGACCACACCAAGTGGGGCACGGTTGGGCTGAGTACGTTCGCCGGCTGGGGCGACCTCGACGTGGTGATCACCGACGCCGGCCTCTCGAACCAAGCCCGTAAGGCGATGCGCGACACCGGATGCGAGCTGGTCATCGCCTCATGAGCCGGGGCTCCGCCTCACTCGGCCGCCCGTACTGGACCGTCTGGATCGCCGCCTCCGTGTCGTTCATCGGCGACGGCATCACCTTCGGAGCCCTGCCGCTGCTGGCCGCGTCGATCACCCGCGATCCGCGCATCGTGTCGCTGAGCGAAGCAGTCGCCGGAGCCGGCTGGCTGCTGCTCGGCCTGGTGTCCGGGGTGATGGTCGACCGCTGGCGCCGCACCTCGACGATGTGGATCGTCGACGCCTCCCGCGCACTGATCGCGGGGATCTTCGCCGTCCTGGTGCTGGCGGACCTGCAGACGATCCCGCTGTTGCTGGTGGTCGGATTCGGGCTCGGCCTGCTCGCGCCGTTCTTCGACAACGCCTCCTCAGCAGTGGTGCCGGACCTGGTGGCGGGGGAGTCGCTCGAACGTGCCAACGGCTACCACCAGGTGTCGTTGATCCTGCTCGCGAACCTGATCGGTCCGCCGCTCGGCGCCGCACTTTTCGTCCTGCACCACGGCCTTCCGCTGCTGATCGACGCCATCTCGTTCGCCGTCGCCGCAGTACTGGTTTGGTCGATGCGCCGCGCCGTACCGGCTCCGGAGCCGTCGGTGGACCGACACATCTGGCGCGAACTGAAGGAGGGCATGAGCTACCTGTGGCAGCACAAGCTGCTCCGATCCTTTTGCTTGCTGTTGCTGGTGGTGAACGCCGTCGGCGCAGGCATCGTCGCGATCCTGGTGCTGTATGTGCTGGAAGTCCTGGACCTGCCCGAAGCCGGCTTCGGCTGGCTGGTCGCGATCTACGCAGTCGGCGGCATCGGTGGGGCAGTGCTCGCACCTCGGTTGTCAAAGGTGGTGCCGATCTTCACGAGCGTGATCGCCGCGATGTTGGTCTCCAGTGTCGCGGTGACCTGCTTCGGCCTGCTGAGCTCGATCGTGCCGGTGGCGATCGCGGCGATCGTGCTCGGTTTCGGCTCGGCCTGGTGGAACGTTGTGACGATCACCCTGCGGCAACGCATCGTCCCGAAGGCGCTGCTGGGCCGCGTGACCTCGGTCTACCGGATGGTCGCGTTCGCGGCGGCTCCACTCGGCGCAGTCGGTGCCGGTTTCCTTGCGCACCGGACCGACCTCCGTACGCCGTACTTGGTGATGGGATTGCTTCAGTTGCTCGCGACACTGTGCTTCGCGCCGGTTATCCGGTCCCAACTGAAGCTCCTGCACCTGGCCCCGGTCCCGGTCTAGCGCTCCGGATCCACCAGCACCGGGCGAGCCTCGGCCACAGCGAGCGCAGTGGCCGGCGCGGTGATGTCGACGGTGCCCGCGAGAGTGATCCAACCCTGGCGCGTCGGCTTGCGCACCAGGTCGTGGGCCTGCTCGCGTGAGGTGAATCTGCGCCAGCCTCCCGGCCAGTACTGCGAGCAGGCGGTGGGCGGCGTCAAGAGCACCGCTGAACTAACACTGAGCCGCTGAACTAACACTGGGCCGCTGACAACCGATCCTCGAATGGTCCCGTATACATCGGTGACGGGATGAGTGAGGGGAAACGGATGGCACGAGGAACACGCGACGAGGAGTTCAGCGAGTACGTCGTCCAGCGGCGCACGCAGCTGCGGCGGATCGCCTACCTGCTCTGTGGCGACGTACACAAGGCCGAGGACCTGGTCCAGACCGCGCTGATGAAGTTGTACGTCGCCTGGCCGCGGGTGCAGCGGGCCGCGAACGTCGACGCCTACGCACGCCGGATTCTGATGAACTCGGGGATTGACGAGAGCAGACGGCCCTGGCGCCGCGAGGAGTCCGGGCTGGACGGCCTGGACCCCACGGTGGTCGAGGGCACCCCGCTCGAGGATCGCTCGGTTGTGATGGATGCGCTGGCGTCCTTGCCGCTCGGTCAGCGCCGGGTGGTGGTCCTGCGGTACTTCCTCGGCATGTCTGTCGAGGAGACAGCAGGCGACCTGCAGTGCAGCACCGGCACGGTGAAGAGCCAGAGTGCTCGCGCCCTCGCCAGACTCAACGACTTGCTGACCGCCCAATTCGGGCACTAGGAGGACCTGACCGATGACCGACGAGCAGATGTTGCACGAACGCCTGACGGCAGTGGCCGCCGAGCAGGACGACCTGCTGCCCCGAGCGCTGAGCGACGACCTGGCCGCCGGCCGCAGGCGGTTGCGCCGGCGGCAGGTGCTGGCTGGAGGCGGCGCTGTCGGCGCCGTGGCTGTGGTCGGAGTGCTCGCCCTCGGTGTGACGAGCTGGTTGACCCCGAACGTCGGCACGTCGCGCGGCGGCCTACCGGTCGCCGGCCAGACGTCGGCACCGGCGTCCACGCCGGCCGCGATTGAGAGGCCCGGTGTGCCGGCGCCGGACCCGGCTTTCGACCAGCTCATGAAGACCACGCTGGCTGCCCACGTGGATCCGGCCAAGCAGCACCTCGACTTCAGCTCCGGCCCCTTCCTCATGGACAGGCAGCCGGCAGTCATGGCCGGCGGCGGCCGGGTGGGCTGGCGGATGCCCGGGCAGGCCGGCGAAGGGGTGATCGGCCTCTCGCTGAGGCGCACGCCCTACAAGTGCGGTGCCTTCACCGAGCCGAAGCTGACCTGCCACTCGGTCAAGTTGCCGAACGGCCGGACCGCGCAGCTCGGCCGGCAGGGCGACACGGCCAACGTGACCTACCGCCAGCCGGACGGCGAATACGTCTCGGCCACGGTCGGTCCGTTGTTCGCCAACAACACAGCCACCCCGGTGCACGACATGGGCATCACCGACGCGCAACTGCTCGCTCTGGTCCAGGACCCCAAGCTCAACCTGCCGCCGATGACCGACAGTGAGAAGTCCAAGGAACAGAAGATGAAGGGGTTCAAGCCTTCCCCGCAGGAGCTCAGTGCGGCGGCCAGGCGAGTGCTGACCGGTGCAATGGTGACGTCCTCCTACGTCGAGAACGTCCCGGAGGACATCGCGGTCTACCTGAACTGGCGGCGGGGCTCGATCGCGGAGAACTTGGAGGTCGGCGTCGACTCATCCGCCACTGTCAGCACCTGCCAGGAACAGATCAGGGTGCACTGCGAGCAGCTCGTGCTCCCCGATGGACGCAAGGTGATGTATGGCGAGGGTGCCATCATCCCGTCGGTAGGCACGCTGCGGCAGATCAGGGGTGCGACCTTCATCCAGCCGGACGGTGACTCGGCCTTCGTCCGAGTCAGCTACCTAGCCGCCACCCCGCACTCCGGTGGCGTCAGCAAGGACCAGATCCTGGCCCTTCTCACCGATCCGACACTCGACAAGTAGATCTTCAGCCGGAGTCGATCCAGGACCAGGTCTCGGTCTTAGCCGGTACGCCGGCTGCCCGAACCATCGGGCGACTCGAAGGTGATTCTCGCGCAGGGGCGGCTCGTCACCGAGCTGCTCCTGCTCGACGAGGGCGGCGAAGCAGCCGAGCAGGCGATCGGTGGGAGTGCCTGACCCGGACTCTTCTCGAAGAAGGCGAGGATCAGGGGATGCGGCTGGCGCCGGGGGAGGGGTCGGCGGCGAGGGAGCTGGGGGTGGTGAAGCCGTGGTCTGCGAAGGCCTTTTCGATTGCGGCCAGGACCGGATCCGCCGCAGCCGCCTCGACCAGTGCGATGATGCAGCCGCCGAATCCGCCACCGGTCATCCGCGCACCCAGCGCTCCCGCGGCCAGCGCAGCATCGACCGCCACATCAAGCTCCGGCACAGTGATCTCGAAGTCGTCCCGCAGCGACACATGCGATGCCGTGAACAGCGGTCCGACCTCGCGCAACTTCCCGGCGCGCATCAGGGCGACCGCTTCCTCGACCCGGTGGATCTCGGTCACCACGTGGCGCACCCGGCGGCGTACGACGTCATCCGACAAGCGTGCCAAAGCCTCGTCCAGGTCGGCTACCGAGACAGAACGCAACGCTGGTACGCCGAGTTCGGCCGCGGCCTGCTCGCAGCTCTTCCGGCGGGCCGCGTACTCACCGTCGACATGACGGTGCGGCGCCTTCACATCGACCACCAGCAAGGACAAACCGTCTGCCGCAGGGTCGAACGGGATCTGGTCGGTCGACATTGCGCGGATGTCGAAGTACAGCGCATGCCCGGCGGTGCAGCACATCGAGGCCATCTGGTCCATCAACCCGACGGGCGCTCCGACGTACTGGTTCTCGGCGCGCTGTGCGAGCCTGGCGACCTCGTCCGGCGCGACCTCGATGCCGCGCAAACCCAACAGTGCAACGGCAGTCGCACAGAGCAGGGCGGCCGAGGAGGACAGCCCGGCGCCCGTCGGCAGATCCGACTCCACCAGCAGGTTCGCCCCGCCGATCTCGTAGCCGGCCCCGCGCAGGATCCAGGCGGCACCCGCCGGATATGCGGCCCAGTCCTCGACCGAACCAGGAGCAAGCGATTCCAGCGAGAACTCGGTGACACCGTCGTGCTGGGTCGAAGCCACCGCCAGTACGCCGTCTGTGCGGGCGCCGGCGGTCACCAGGATTCGCTGGGGCAAAGCGATCGGTAGCACCAGGCCGTCGTTGTAGTCGGTGTGTTCGCCGATCAGGTTGACCCGGCCCGGCGCACGCCAGGCACCGTCCGGCTCCGAGCCGAACACCTCGGCAAAAGTCGTCACGAGCCAACCTTTCGTAGCGTCTCGGCCACATCCTCGGGCCGGGTGTCGGAGATGAAGGCGCCCATCGCGGACTCCGAACCGGCAAGGTACTTGATCTTGTCCGCGGCCCTGCGGATGGAGAGCACCTCGAGGTGCAGATAGCCCAGGTCGCGGTCGATCCGGACTGGTGCCGGATGCCAGCCGGCGATGTAGGGCAGCGGGGTGCCGTACAACCCGTCGAGTCGTCCCAGCACGTCCAGGTAGATCTCGGCGAAGTCGTCTCGCTCCTCGATGGACAGCTCGGCGATGTCGGCGACCTGGCGGTGCGGATAGAGGTGCACCTCCACCGGCCAGCGAGCGGCCTCGGGCACGAAGGCGGTCCAGTTGCCGTTCGCGGCGATCACCCGGGTACCGGACTTCCGCTCAGCGGCCAGGATATCGGCGAAAAGGTTGCTGCCAGCAAGTGCCTTGTGTTCGCGGGCGCGGGCGAGCAGCGTCTTCATTCGCGGCGGCAGGAAGGGAAAAGCGTAGATCTGGCCGTGCGGATGGCTCAGCGTCACGCCGATCTCGCGGCCCCGGTTCTCGAACGGGAAGACGTACTCGATGTCGGGACGTGCACTCAGGTCGGTGGTCCGGTCGGCCCAGGCCTCGACGACCAGCCGCGCCTGTCCCTGGGAGAGATCCGTGAACGACTTGTTGTGGTCGCTGGTGAAGCAGACCACCTCCGCCCGGCCCGGTCCGGCGAACGACGGGAACCGGTTCTCGAACACGGCCACGTTGTAGTCGTGGTCGGGGATCTCGGTCGGATTGCCCGGCTTGCTCGGACACAGCGGGCACTGGTCCGCCGGCGGCAGGTACGTCCGGGTGTTGCGATGGGTGGCGTAGGTGATGACGTCGCCGGTCAGCGGGTCGGTCCGGAACTCGACCTGCGGCTTCGGCTGCGGCAGGCCGCGGGTGTCCTCGGCCGGCACCCGGACGGGAACATCAGCGGGATCGAAGTAGAAGAGGTCCCGGCCGTCGGACAGCGAGGTGTCCGTCCGGCGGGCGCCGCGGGGTGTGTTCATCGACAGACTTCCTACTCCGACTACTCCGACCAGGCGAAGACCGGCCGGCCCTTGCCATGCCCGATCATAAGTGAACATATTCAAACATGCATGCTGGGACTCCCCGCGGCTACTCTGTAGCGATGGACGACGTACACCGAACCGCGCGTCCTCTCTGCCTGACCAGGAGAGGACGCTAGGAAGCCGCCCACCATGAACGCGACCATGCTCAACATCGTTCTGATCATCGTCTTCGTCCTGATCGGTGGTGTTTTCGCCGCCGCTGAGATGGCCCTGGTATCCCTGCGGGAGAGCCAGATCAAGTCGATCTCCCAGCGCGGCAAGCGCGGCGAGACGGTCGCCCGGGTGGCCGCCAACCCGAACCGGTTCCTCTCTGCCGTGCAGATCGGCGTCACCCTGATGGGCTTCATGTCCGCGGCCTTCGGTGGTGCAACCCTGGCCGACGGGCTGTCGCCGCAACTGCAGCACCTGGGCCTGCCCAAGTCGTTCGCCGACACCGTCGCGCTGATCCTGATCACCATCGCCATCTCGTACGTCTCGATCGTGATCGGTGAGCTGGCTGCCAAGCGGCTCGCGCTGCAGCGGCCGGAGACGTTCGCGCTCGCTCTGGCGCCGCTGGTGGACCGGATAGCCTCCGCCGTCCGGCCGGTGATCTGGCTGCTCTCCAAGTCGACGGACCTGGTCGTCCGCGCGGCCGGCGGCGACCCGAAGGCCAACCGCGAGGTGATGAGTGGCGAGGAGCTCCGAGACCTGGTCTCGGCGCACGAATCGCTCGGCGAGGAGGAGCGCAGGATCGTCGACGATGTCTTCGAGGCCGGCAGCCGCCAGCTCCGGGAGTTGATGCTGCCGCGCACCGAGGTGGCCTTTGTCGACGCCGAGATGCCGGCGTACAAAGCGGTGAAGTTCGCTGCGGAACGCCCGCACTCGCGCTATCCGGTGATGAACGGCACGGCCGATGACATCGTCGGCTTCGTGCACGTCCGGGATCTGTTCGATCCCGCCGTGGCCACCCGTTCGGTCCGGGTCGGCGACCTGGCCCGCGACGTGCTGATGCTGCCCGACACCGCGAAGCTGCTGCCGACGCTGACTGAGATGCGCCGCCGCAGCACGCATCTGGCGATCGTGCTCGACGAGTACGGCGGCACCGCCGGCATCGTCACACTCGAGGATCTGGTCGAGGAACTGATCGGCGACATCAAGGACGAGTACGACGCGGAGGAGGGCGAGACCACCCGGCTGCGCAGCGGCGACGTCGAGGTGGACGGTCTGCTCAACCTGGACGACTTCGCCGAAGAAACCGGCGTCGAACTGGCGGACGGGCCGTACGAGACGGTCGCCGGCTTCCTCGCCGCCCAGCTCGGCCGGGTTCCTTCTGTCGGTGACGAGGGAACGGTCGACGGCTACAAGCTCACCGTCACCGAGATGGATGGCCGACGCGTCGCACGGGTCCGTGTCCATCACCTCAGCCCCGAGGCGAACGCATCCCAACCCCCCGGCGCCGGGGAGCCAACGGCCCAGAACTGAGTCCGGATACGGATTTGAGCCAGAGGGATCAGGCCGCGATGGGGTGCACCTGGGCGCGGTCCGGCGTACCTGGGGCGGCGAAGAGGCGGCGACGGGTCAGGACCACCGCGCCGCCGCCGACGAAGCCCTGGGTGATCAGTACCGGGATGGAGCGAGCCCGCCGAATGCAGCGAGGACACCGCCGAGTGCCGCACCAATCAGCCGGGCGATGTCGTTGGTCTGGCTGTTGAGTGCGTTCGCCGTCACCAGTTGGCGTGGTTCGACCAGCTGTGGCATCAGCGACTGCTCGGCCGCCCGGAAGAACTGCTGCAGGCAGCTCTGCGCCAGGACGACGATGTAGACCACCCAGATCTTCCCGCACCGGCAGTAGCGGCAACAGCACGAACGCGTGCAGGACATTCGTGCTGATCGTCGTCCGCCGCCGGTCCCAGAGATCGACGAAGACCCCGGCCAGCGAGCCCAGCAGGACCAGCGGCAGGAAAGTAGAGAGGTCCCGGACTAGCCGCCGGCTGCGGACTTGGCGGGGCTGGAGGGGGCCGTGGGGGACGGAGTGGTCGGCTCAGGGGTCGGCGCTGGGGTCGGCGCTGTGGTCGGCGCGCTGGTGGGCGCCGTGGTCGCCCGGGTCGTCGGTGGTGAGTTCGGTGGGGTGGTGGGAGGAGTGGTCTGCCCGTCGGTGGGAGAACTGGTCTGCCCGTCGGTGGGTGAAGTGGTGGGCGCGGTGGTCGGCGGTGTGGTCGGGTCGGGCGCGCCAACCTCGCCGGCGGTGGAGGTCGGCCGAACGGAGCGCGGCGTACTCGGGTTGGCCTCTGGTTTCGCTGCCGGCGTGGTGATGCCGGTGTGCGGGACGAGGTCGTTGGTGGCGGGGTGCTTGAGGGGATTGGGCTGGAGCAGGATGGCGATGGTCGTCGCCGAGACCGCGATGATCGCCGCGGCCAGACCGGCGAGCACGGCCCGGGACGGCCCCCGGCGCCCGGGCGGCAGCGGCGAAGCAGCAGGGACCGTGGCGGGTTGGCTCTCGGCCACGACACTGGTCGGGGCGTCGTCGACGAAGGCCGGTGCGACGACGCCGTCGGCGACCTGACTCGCGGTGGGCCGGTGGTTCGGGTCCTTGGCCAGCATCCAGTAGAGGAGATCCTCGAACTCTCCGGCGAGTTGCGGGCGGAGCACGCTCGGCCGGGTGGGGGTCATCTCGACATGTTGGTACATGATCGCCGTCGGGTCGTCCGCCACGAACGGAGGATGGCCGGTGACCAGTTGATACAGCACGCAGCCGAGCGCGTAGACGTCCGAGGCGGCCTCGGCTGTCCGCCCCAGCGCGCGCTCCGGCGCGAGGAACTGGGTGGTGCCGACGATCTGCCCCGTCGCGGTCAGCGTTGTCGTGGTGTCGGCGAAACGCACGATGCCGAAGTCGGTGACCTTCACCCGGCCATCGCTGGTCAGCAGGAGGTTGCCCGGCTTGATGTCGCGGTGCACCAGGCCATGCCGGTGTGCGGCGGCCAGTCCTGCCGCAGCCTGCCTGACGATGTCGACCGCACGGTCGGGCGGCAGCGGTCCGTGCGTGCGCAACTCCTCGCTGACCGACCGTCCCTCGACCAGCTCCATCGCGAGGAAGTAGCCGTCGCCGTGCTTGCCGAAGTCCAGGGCCGCTACCACGTGCGGGTCGCTGATCATCGCCGCAGCCCGCGCTTCGCGCAGGAACCTCTCCTCGGCGGCGAGGGACTCCCTCACCGGGAGCAACAGCTTGATCGCGACCTGACGGTCCAGTACCTCGTCCGTCGCGCGATAGACCTCGCCCATGCCGCCTCTGCCCAGCGGATCGCCCAGCCGGTACCGTTCAGCCACCAGCACCGGTGACACCTCCTGATCGCCTCATCGGAAGGTTGGTACCCAGCGCGCACATCCGGTAACCGGTGGCTCAGCCGATCTGGTCCCGGAGCCACTCGAGGCCATCTTCGCCGCGGTGGAGCTCCGCCCGATCACCGCCTTCGAGTAAGAGTCAGCTGACCAGGCGGGCGTGGTTGGAGCGGGTGGCCAGGGCTGGATCGAGGACGCCGAGCGCCAGCCAGGTCGCTCCGCCCACCCCGTCGCGGGCGGTCAGCACCTCGCCGTGGAAGTGCTCGTGGATGCTCTGGCGCAGCAATCGGCCGACCGGTGACGATTCGCCCGCGACACTGCCGGCCAGCACCAGCGGGCCTTTGTCCGACGTTGTCCAGAGCCGGCTGACTGTCTCTGTGAGCAGTTCGGCTGCGCGTTTCACCAAGGCGTGCGCGGTCTCGTCGTTCTGGTCGTACGCCGCGACCACGATGGGGGCCAGCTCTGCGAGGAGGACGGGTGGCCGCGCATTCACGGCGCGGATCAGGTCGTCGCGCAGTCGGTCGTACCCGACGCGTTCGGCCCCCGCGGCAGGATCATGGTCCGGCAGGACGGCCTGCGTAACGGCCTGACCGAGTGCACCGATCTGTTCGCCGAGATCCAGCGCGCGCAATAGACTGCGCATTGCCTCCCGGCCGAGCCAGAAGCCGGAGCCGTCGTCGCCGAGCAGCCAGCCGTGGCTGTCGGCGGTGCGGGTCAGCCGGTGGTCGCGGACCAGACCTGCCCCGCTGCCGGTACCGGCGATCAGCACGGTGCCGTCAGGCTCAGGCGTACCGGAGGCGAAAGCGACCTCCAGGTCGCCGATGTAGTCCGGGCGGCAGAGCAGGCCCGCGCCGCTCCAGACCGCGTCGAACTGGGCCCGCACGCTGGGGTTGGACAGGGCCGAGCCGCCGGCCGCACCGATCACCGCGGCGCTGATCAGGTTCGGGTCGAGGCCGTCCAGCGCCTGGTGAATCGCCTGGCCGAAGTTGGCCGCCGCGCTTGCGGGGTGGCTGGTCGGGTTTCCGCCCGCGGCGGCCCCCCGGCCGACTACGTTGCCCTCATGGTCCGCGATCACTATCCGGGTGGAGGTGCCGCCGAGGTCACCGCCCAGGACCAGTGCGGTTGCCGGCATCACTGGATCCCTTGGTTCGCCGAGCGGGTGTTCGACCGACATAAGCGATGCTCCAAACTGCGCAAAAGCGGGCCATTTTGGACCGTTGTGAACGAGGTCACGCATCGGTCCCGATCTAGGGAGAAGAGCAAGATGTGCCTTGACTTTGGGTGCCATGTGAGAAAAGTTCTGTCCAGCAAACCGCAAACTTGCGCATTTGTCGGCACCAGGTGTGTCCCGGCGATGACATTAGTCGAGGGGTGGGGCCTCTGATGGCCAGCACGGCGAACGGCGGCACGGTCAGTGCGGAGGCCTATCTACAGGCCTTGACACCGATCATCGGCGCCGTATCCGAGCAGGCGTCCGGACCGATCCAGCCGGCGGCCGACCTGGTCGTCGCCTCGCTGCGCGCGAACGGCGTCATCCAGGCGTTCGGGTCCGGGCACTCCGAGGCACTGGCGATGGAGATCGCCGGGCGCGCGGGCGGCCTGATCGCGACCAACCGGATCGCGTTGCGCGACCTGGTGCTGCTCGGCGGCGAACCGCGCGAAGTGCTGAGCAGCGGCATCCTGGAGCGCGACCCGTCCGTCTCTCGGCGCCTCTACGACCTGGTCGAACCGGACCCGGCCGACCTCTTCGTGATCGCCTCCAACTCCGGCGTGAACGGCTCGATCGTCGAACTCGCCACGGTGGTGAAGGAGCACGGTCACCCGCTGATCGCGATCACGTCGCGGCAGCACACCAGCGGCGTGGAGTCCCGGCACCCTTCGGGCAAGAAGCTGATCGACTTCGCCGACGTGGTGCTGGACAACCATGCGCCGTACGGCGATTCGGTGCTGGAGTTGCCCGGTGGGGGAAAGGTCTGCGCGGTCTCCTCCATCACTGGCGCTCTGATCGCCCAGATGCTGGTCGCCGAGGTGTTACGCCGGCTGACCGAGGCCGGCGAGACCCCACCGGTCTACTTGTCCGCGAACATCCCGGGCGGCGACGACCACAACCATGCCCTTGAAGCACGGTACGCCGGCCGGATCCGTCGTACTGCTTGAGAAACACTCCTTGGAAGGCGGGACCAATGACCACTCCCAACAATCTGTCGCGGCGCCTGTTCCTGCAGCGCGCGGCGGTCGGCACCTTGCTGGCCACCGGCGGCAGCACGCTCCTCGCGGCCTGCGCCAGCAGCGGCGGCGGCGGCGACAGCGGTTCCGGCGGTGGCGGCGCCAACAAGACCGCGGACAACCCGTTCGGCGTGGCGGACAAGTCGACCGTTGACGCGGTGATCTTCAACGGTGGGTACGGCTACGACTACGTGTCGTTCGCGGCCAAAATCGTGCAGCAGAAGTTCGCGGGCTCGACGGTCAAGGTAGCTCCGTCCACCCAGATCGCCCAGCAGCTGCAGCCGCGCTTCGTCGGCGGCAACCCGCCGGACCTGATCGACAACTCCGGCGCGAACCAGATCGGCTTCAACACGATCCTGGACCAGCTGACGACGCTGGACGACGTCTTCGAGGCCAACAACTACGAGGGCACGAAGATCGCCGACACCCTGTACCCCGGCGCCAAGCTCCCCGGTACCTTCGACGGCAAGTTCGTCGCGATGAACTACGTGCTCACCCTCTACGGCCTGTGGTACTCCGACAGCCTGTTCAAGGAGAACGGCTGGGAACCGCCGAAGACCTACGACGCGCTGCTCGACCTCGGCGCCAAGGCCAAGGCGAAGGGCAAGTACCTGTTCGTCTGGGGCAAGGAAGCCGCGACCTACTACCACACCCTGGCCGTCGACTCCGCGATCAAGGAGGGTGGCGACGAGGTCCGGCTGGCGCTGGAGAACCTCAAGGAGAACTGCTGGTCACTGCCGCAGATCCAGGGCGTCTTCAAGGCCATGGAGACCATGGTCAAGAACGGGTACTTCGTCCCCGGCGGCGCCGGCACCCAGTTCACCGCCGCGCAGGCGAAGTGGAGCAACGACCAGCAGGCCATCCTCTACCCCTCGGGCTCGTGGATCGAGAACGAGATGAAGAAGGCCACCAAGGCGGGCTTCAACATGAAGGGCATCCCGGAGCCCACGCTCACCGACAGCTCGAAGCTGCCGTACGCGGCGCTGCGCAGCGCGGCCGGCGAGCCGTTCGTCGTCCCGTCGAAGGGCAAGAACGTCGCGGGCGGCAAGGAGCTCCTGCGGGCCATGCTGTCCAAGGAGGCGGCGACCAACTTCGCCAAGACGCGGCTGGCGCCGACGATCGTCAAGGGTCTTGTTCCCGCGGACGGTTTCGGTTCGACCGCGCTGCAGTCGCAGACCGCGATGCTGGACGCCGCCGGCACGAACATTTTCGACTACCAGGTCTTCGGCCTGTACGGCATGAACACGGACCAGCTCGTGGTCTGGAACTCGTTCCTGTCCGGCCAGCTCGACGCGGCGGGCCTGACGAAGGGCCTGCAGCAGATCACGGACAAGGTGCGGAACGACAGCTCCGTCAAGAAGATCCCGGTCACCAAGTGACCATGACGCCAGATGTCGTGCCGGGCGGCGGACCCAAGCGGTCCGCCGTCCGGCGGCGCCGGCCGCTGACGTTCGACCGGGCCAGCTTCATGGTCGTGTTCCTCGGCCTGCCGCTGGCGGTCTTCGTGATCTTCGTGGTCTCGCCGTTCGTGCAGGCGCTGTGGTACTCGCTGACCGACTGGTCGGGGTTCAGCTCGAAGATGAACTTCGTCGGCTTCGACAACTACGTCAAGCTGTTCCACGACGACATCTTCCTGAAGGCCGTGCGCAACAACGTCGAGCTCGCGATCGTCGTGCCGATCGTGACGATCGTGCTGGCCCTGACCCTTGCCACGCTGGTGACGATCGGCGGCTCGGGCACCGGGACCGTCCGGGGACTGCGCAACGCCGGCTTCTACCGGATCGTCTCGTTCTTCCCGTACGTGATCCCCGCGATCGTGATCGGCCTGATCTGGGCCCAGGTGTTCACGCCGGGCTCGGGCGTGCTGGACGCGCTGCTGTCGAAGATCGGGCTCCACGGGTTCGAGAACTACGCGTGGCTCGGTGACGCGCGGACCGCGATGCCGGTGTCGATGTTCGTGATGATCTGGGGCTTCGTCGGCTTCTACATGGTGCTGTTCATCGCCGCCATCCGGGGCATCGACCCCGAGGTGTTCGAGGCTGCCCGGATCGACGGCGCCGGCCGGTTCCGTACCGCGGTGTCCCTCACGGTGCCGCTGATCCGCGACAACGTGCAGACGGCGTACATCTATCTCGGCATCGCCGCCCTCGACGCCTTCGTCTACATGCAGGCGCTGAACCCCGGCGGCGGGCCGCAGAACTCGACGCTGGTCATGCCCCAGCAACTGTTCACCACGGCCTTCACCAAGGGGCAGTTCGGTTACTCGACGGCGATGGGCGTGATCCTGGCCGCAGTGACGTTGCTGTTCGCGCTCGTGGTCTTCCTGGTAAACGCCCTGACCGGCGGACGTGAGCGGAAAGTGAAGGTACGCCGATGACAACCACCGCCGCCGACCGGGCCGACGTCGTCGCCGGGTCCCGCGCGCCCGACAGGCGGGCCCGGGAGGGCAAGGGCGTGGCCACGACCGCCCACATCGCGCTGATCCTGTGGTCGCTGTTGGTGATCCTGCCGCTGGTGTGGACGGTGCTGTCCTCGTTCAAGTCGACGCAGGAGGTCCTGGGCAACCCGCTGTCGCTGCCGGGCAAGCTGCGCTTCGAAAACTACGCCAACGCCTGGACGACGGCCGGCATCGGTCGCTACTTCGTGAACACGGTGATCGTCGTGGGCGTCGCGCTGGTGCTGGTGATGATCCTCGGTGCCATGTGTGCGTACGTGCTGGCGAGGTTCTCGTTCCCCGGCAACCGGTTGATCTACTACTCCATGCTGGGCGGGCTGACGTTCCCGGTCTTCCTGGCGATCGTGCCGCTGTTCTTCGTGCTGAAGAACCTCTCGCTGCTGAACACCCTGCCGGGGTTGATCATCACGTACGTCGCGTTCGCGCTGCCGTTCACCGTCTTCTTCCTGCACAGCTTCTTCAAGGCGCTGCCGGGCGAGATCTACGAGGCGGCGCAGATCGATGGGGCAGGTGAGTGGCGCACGTTCTTCTCGGTGATGTTGCCGATGGCGCGGCCGGGGATGGCGTCGGTCGCCATCTTCAACTTCCTGGGGTTGTGGAACCAGTTCCTGCTGCCCGTTGCCCTGAACACCGACTCGAACAACTACGTGCTCTCGCAGGGCATGGCCTCGTTCGCATCGCAAGCCGGTTATGCGGTGGACTTCGGCGCCCTGTTCGCGGCCGTGGTGATCACTGTGGCGCCGGTTCTGGTCGTCTACATCATCTTCCAGCGTCAGTTGCAGGTCTCCGTTACCGCCGGAGGCGTGAAGTAGGCTCGGTCCCGGCTGTGTCCCTCTACGTCCCCTCTACGTCCCCTCTACGTCACTGTCCCGTCGCGGCATCCGGCCACTGCGCCTGTCGCAGCGCCCGGTCGGACAGCCCGACCAGCAGACCGAGGGCGCAGATCGCGCAGATGACCAGGATCGTCACGGTCGCACCTAAGAACTGCAGCGCCAGACCGCCCAGCAGCGTGCCGACTGGCATGCCGACGGTCATGAACATGATGAGTGCCGTGATCGTGCGCCCCTGCCGTTCGTCAGGGACCTGGCGCACGATCAGCACGTCGATGAGGACCCGCAACGACGGCAGGCCGAGCATCGACACGGTCAGCACGCCGAACACCCACCACGGTCCGAGTGGCGCCGCCAGTAGCGCGACTGAGCCGGTCAGCACGCCGGTGACGAGCAGCAGCAGTTTGCCGGGCCCGACACGCTTGTGCAGGGGACCCACCAGGGCGGCGCCGAGAAGGTTGCCGACGGCTTCACCGGCGACCGCGACGCCGATCGAACGAGTCGAGACGCCCTGCCCGGACAGCAGCACCACCACTGCCAGGAACAGCGCGTTCCCGCCGACGTTGACGATGCTGATCATGGTCAGCGCGCTGCGGACCATCTTGTTCAGCCACAGTTCGCGAATGCCCTGGAACACGCCACCGCCGTTCTGGTCGTCGCCGGCCACGGGTGGCACCTTCCGGTCTGCCCGCGGGATCCGAACCAGCAACGCGGTCAGGAAGGACAGCGCAAACGTCAGCGCGCACAGGAAGAACGGCAAGGCACGGCCGATCGACAGCAACACCCCACTCAAGGGAGGGCCGGCCAGCCCGGTGGCTGCCGACCGCACCTCGTCCTGGGTCAATGCCTTTGTCAACTGCCTGGGAGCGACCACCGCGCGCACGACCAGCATCCGCGCGGCGCCTCCGAGCGGTCCGGCGGCGCCGAGGATGGCAGCGACCCCCAACAGGTGACCGACAGTGAGATGGTCGGTTGCCCAGGCAACGAAGACACTTCCGGACCCAAGTCCGCGAAAGACCTCCGCGCCCATCAGAACGCGCCGCCTGTCCCAGCGGTCCACCAGGACGCCGGCCGGTAGGCCGGCCGCCAGGGACGTCGCGGTCTGGATGAATCCGAACAGCGCAGCCATCGCGGGGCTTCCGGTGAGAGCCAGGATCACCAACGGGTACGCGAAATCGGCCACGCTCATCCCGAGGTGCGCCGAGCATGAGCCCAGCCAGATCACCTGGAATCGCCAGTTCCGCCACAGCGGCGCCTCGGACTCGGTCGTGACGCCGTCGCCGTCTTTCTGCGCCTCAACGGCTGCCGGCCTTTCCAACGTCCCCATCGCATCTCCCAGAATATTCACGTCAGCATGATCATTCATGCCAACGTGAACGATGGCATACGCCTGAACATATGGCAAGATGTGAACAAGCGATCGGAGTGGCCTGAGGTGACGAGTGCGATGGACGACGCAAGCGGCCCGGCGGGCGGTGCCTCCGCGCTTGACGCTCCCCTTGCCTGGCGGGAGATCAAGGACGTCGACACGCTGCGGATCGTCGCCGACCCGGTCCGGATCGCGATCCTGCGGGTGCTGATGAACGACGCGGAGTTCCAGCCTCCGGTGATGTCGGCGAAGGAGCTTGCTGCCGCGCTGAACGAGCCGCAGACAAAGCTCTACCGGCACCTCAAGCAGCTCGAAGAGGCCGGCTTGATCGCTGTTGCCGAGACTCGGCTGGTGTCAGGCATCGTGGAGCAGCGCTATCGGACGGCCCAGCTCTCGATCGGCATGAGCCCCGAGCTTGTGGTCGATCCGGACACGCGCAATGAGACGCTGTCCATCGCCGTCACCGCGTTCAACGACTTCCGCGATGAGTTGCTCGGCAATGCCCGGGCCGGCCGTCTGCGCCTGGATCCACACGACAGGGTCAGCGCGGGCATGATCCTGCAGGCGGCGAGCGCTCGCGTGGCCCCGGAGCGCGCGGCCGAGTTTCACGAGCGGATCGCCCAGGTGATCCGGGAGTTCAACGCCGGTAGCGACGCCGATGGAGTGCCCCTGCACCTGTTCGTGGCTCTGTACTCGGTAGAGGAGGCCTAGTGTCTTGAGTCGGGCCACTAAGGTTCAGGCCGGCCTGACCAGCTCGACACTGAAGTAGTCCCCGGGTCCGCTAGTCTCCGGGCGATGTCGGATCAACTTCGCGTAGCCCGCCGTACGGTCTTGCAGGGCGCCCTCGCCGGGGGTGCCCTGCTGACCGCTGCGGCCTGCTCAAGCGGTACGCCGGATACGCCGACAGGCGAGCCCACTTCGCCGGAGAACCCGTTCGGCGTTACCGCGAACGCACCCCTCGAGGTCGTCCCGGGGCTTGAGTACGGCGGTTACGGCGCCGAGGCCTACCGGAAGAAGTACGCCCAGGCCACGGTGATGGCCAACCCGACGGCTCAGTTGCGGGATGTGCTTCAGCCACGGTTCGCCGCAGGCAGCCCGCCGGACGTGGTCCACGACACCGGCGCCAAGACGCTGGCCGTCGGCCGACTGGTGGCTGAGGACCAGCTCACCGACCTGCAAATGGTCCTGGACGCTCCGGCCTGGGACGCCTCCGGCACGAAGGTCCAGGACACCCTCATCCCGGGCATCCTCGACACCGGCCGGTACGAGGGCACCCTGCGCGACTTGAACTACATCGCCACCGTCTACGGCATCTGGTACTCGACCCAGCTGTTCGAGAAGTACAACTGGGAAGCACCGCGCACCTGGCCCGAACTGCTCGCCGTCGCCACCGAGATGAAGGCCCGCGGGCTGGGCCCCTTTGCTTACGCCGGCACCCATCCGTACTACGTCTTCGAGCCGATCCTCACGCTGGCGGCGAAGACCGGTGGGATGGATGTGGTGAAGCGGATCGACAACCTCGAGGACGGCGCCTGGAAGGACAAGAGCCTCACCCGGGCCTTGACCGCCTTCGGCGAACTGTTCCGACGCGGCCTGATCGCCAAGGGTAGTGCCGCGCTGGACCACACCGCCTCGCAGACCCGCCTGATGACGTCCAAGGTCGGCCTGCTGCCGTGTGGCAACTGGCTCGAGAACGAGATGGGAGCCACGATCCCGAAGGACTTCGGCCTGACGGTCATCGGCGTACCGGCACTGGACAACTCGGCCGCCTTGCCGCGAGGTCTGCACGTGGCGCCGACAGCGCCGTTCATGGTGCCGGCGAAGGCCAAGAACCGCCCGGGCGGCCTGGAGTATCTCCGCGCCATGCTTTCGCGTGAGGTCGCCGCGAAAGTGTCAGCCGAGACGAACCAATTGACCGTCGTCCGCGGCGCCGCCGACGGCCTCGAGATCAGTACGGCGCTCCGCTCGGCCCGGGACCTGCTCACCGCGGCGGGTGACCAGACCATCACCTGGTACTTCGCCGATTGGTACCCCGAACTCGGCAAGGCGGCCGGCGACATCACCGGCGAGTTCCTGGCCGGCGCCTTCCGGGCGGAGGAATGGACCAACCGGATGCAGCGCGCCGCCGACAAGGTCAAGCAAGACAAGTCAGTGGCCAAGTTCCACCGCGACTAGTGCAGCGATCAGCCAGCAGGCCAGACGACGTTGTCGAGGAAGTCCTCCACGGCGGTTGCCACCTGCCCTAGTGGTGTGTCTGGCCGAGGCCGACAAGCGCCCCGGCACGTACATGCTGTGATCCGCCCCCTCCACCTCCAGCACATACGGCGAAAGCTCGCGGGCGAGGGCGGATATCCACATCGGGTCGGCGGTTCCACCGACCAGGAGGAAGAGCGCGGTGGACCGGCGAAGAGCGTCGACGACCCACTCGCTGGTCAGTACCGGTGTCAACCAGACGGCCGGCAGATCGCGCTCTGCCGCGACTGCAGCCCCGTGGTGCCGAGGGACTTGCCGATCAGCAGGGCCTCCGCGCTGACGGCCGCATCCACCTGTGCCTTGATCCAAGGACCCCACTGATCAGCCGGGAGAGTGTTGAGCTCGCCCTGGTTCTGCCAGTACACCGGCTTGATCAGTGCGCCCCGGGCCTCCGCGGCGTCGGCGGCGTACATGAGGAGGGGTGCGTGCGGTCCATTTGCGCCGCCGGGCAGGACGGCGGCCTCGCGTGAGCTCATGATCGCGAGCCTATGTCCGGTCGGGGCCTGCCCGGATGTGAGCAGCACCGCGGGCGCTGGCACAATCAGCCGCATGTCAGCAGCCGCCCCCGACAACACCCCTGCGCCGGCCGCCACCCAGAACTCGCAACCGTCCGAGCGGCCCCTGCGCGTTCTGTCCGGTATCCAGCCGACCGCAGACTCCTTCCACTTCGGCAACTACCTCGGCGCGGTGCGCCAGTGGGTCGCTCTGCAGGAGGACCACGACGCGTTCTACTGCGTGGTGGACCTGCACGCCATCACGGTGGAGTACGACCCGAAGGTGTTGCGGGACCGGACCCGCCGGTCGGTCGCCCAGTTGATGGCAGCGGGGATCGACCCGGAGCGGTCCACGCTGTTCGTCCAGTCACATGTGCCCGAGCATGCCCAGCTGAGCTGGGTGCTGGGCTGCATCACCGGGTTCGGCGAGGCCAGCCGGATGACCCAGTTCAAGGACAAGTCGGCCAAGGGCGGCACAGACCGGGCCACCGTCGGCCTGTTCACCTACCCGATCCTGCAGGCCGCGGACATCCTGATCTACCAGGCCGACCGGGTCCCGGTGGGCGAGGACCAGCGTCAGCACCTTGAGCTGACCCGGGACCTGGCCGGGCGGTTCAACCACCGGTTCGGCAAGACCTTCCGGCTGCCCGAGCCGTACATCGTGAAGGAGACGGCCAAGATCGGCGACCTGCAGGAGCCGGGCTCGAAGATGAGCAAGTCGGCCTCGTCCCCGTCCGGCATCATCGAACTGCTCGACGACCCGAAGGTGAGCGCGAAGAAGATCCGCTCCGCGGTGACGGACTCAGGTCGCGACGTGGTCTTCGACCCGGAGAACAAGGCCGGGGTCTCGAACCTGTTGACCATCTACTCGGCGCTGACCGATCGCAAGGTGAGTGAGCTGGAAGCCCAGTACGCCGGTCGCGGCTACGGCGACTTCAAGAAGGACCTGGCCGACCTGGTGGTGGAGTTCGTCACCCCGTTCCGGGAGAGGACGCTGGCCTTCCTGGACGACCCGGCGCAACTGGACGCGATCCTGGCCGCGGGTGCCGAGCGGGCCCGCGCGGTGACGGCACCGACGCTGGAGCGGGTCTTCGACCGGCTCGGCTTCGTGCCCGGGCCGAAGTCGGCACAGTAGGCCGCCCCGGATGGCGACAATCGGGGTAGCGATCGCGATTCCGGAGCCGTTCGGCTCTGAGCTGCAGAAGTACCGTTCCGAGTTCGGTGATCCGATGGCGCTGTCGATCCCGACCCACGTGACGCTGATGCCGCCGACGGAGGTGGTGGGCACGGAGCTGGCCACGGTGGACGCCCACCTGCTGGACGTGGCCACCCGGTTCCCGAGCTTCCGGATCCGGCTCCGCGGTACGGCGACCTTCCGGCCGATCTCGCCGGTGGTGTTCGTGCCGTTGGCCGAGGGGATCTCGTCCTGCGAGGTGCTCCAGTCCCAGGTCCGCTCGGGTCCGCTGGATGTCGAGCTCCGGTTCCCGTACCACCCGCACGTGACGGTGGCGCACGACCTGGACAAGGAATCGCTGGACAGCGCCTTCGACGCGCTCGCGGAGTACGACTGCGTCTTCGAGGTGACAGCCTTCAGCCGTTACGAACATGGCGGCGACGGCGTGTGGCGGCCCCGCCGCGACTTCCCGCTGGCAGGCTAGCCTCCGACGATTCAGGACAGTGATGTCCTCCGACAACGCGGGGTACTGGAGGGCAGTGACAGTCAAGGATCAGGTCAAGGCGGTCGGGGCGCGGTTGCGTCGTTCGCAGCTGTGGCGGGCCTGGAAGCGATACGGGGACCGGCGCGGCAACCGGCTCGCCGGGGCGACGAGTTTCTTCGCCTTCCTGTCGCTGTTCCCGCTGATAGTGCTCGCAGCCGCCGTCACCGGGAAGCTCCTGAACCCGAGCGCGGTCGAGGCGCTCAGGGCCGGCATCGCCAAGAACCTGCCCGGCATCGCGGACAAGATCAACATCGACAGCCTGATCGCCCACGCCGGCACCATCGGCATCATTTCCGGTGTCTCGTTGCTGTTCACCGGTCTCGGCTGGATCGACTCGTTGCGGGCCTCGATCCGGTCCATGCACGAACTGGACGACCAGCCGGGTAACGTGATCAAGCTCAAGCTGGCCGACCTCGGCGCGCTGATCGGCCTCGGCGTGATCGGGCTGATCGCCACGGTGACTTCGTCGATCCTCAGCGGCCTGTCCCGCAAAGTCATCGCCTGGGCCGACCTGGACGGCACCTGGCTCGCGAACTGGGGGCTGCAGGCCATCAGCGTCGTGCTGGGAGTCCTGACCGGCGGGGTGTTGTTCCTCTACCTGCAGACCGGTCTGCCGAGGATCATCCTGCCGCGCAAGGTGGCACTGAGGGCGGCGCTGGCCGGGGGCATCGTGTTCTATCTGGCGCAGAAGCTAGGCAACCTCTACGTCAACTACGTGCTGCGCAACAACCAGGCGTACGGCGCGTTGGCGCTGCCGCTGGCCCTGCTGGTCTGGATCTACCTGATGACGCGGGTCATCATGCTGATCGCCGCCTGGGCCAAGGAGGCGACGGTGGATCAGCGCGCCGCCGAGGCCGAGGAAGCCCCAGAGTCCAGTACTGCCACGAACGCCGCGTCACCTCAGCCCGCCGCCCTGCCCCCGGGCCTAGCTGGCAAGAAGTTCAAGGTCATCCCCATACCCGAGCGCAGGGCCGACACCGTCGCGGTAGCAGCCGGCGCAGTCCTCGGAGCCACTGCCGCGGCCGTCGCAGTCCAGCTCACCCGAGCCGTCCGCTCATTCCGCCGCTGAGCCTGATCGGCTAACGTCCGGATCGGCGGATCTCGAGGTCAACTTCGCAGGGCGGCGACGGTCTCCACCATGCCAAGTTCCACTTTGTCAGCGCGGACTCGGGAAAGTCCTTCAGGTTTTCAGTGATGATCAGCTGCGCGTGTGCCTTGATCGCAGCGGCGAGGACGTGACGGTGCCACGTCAGTGCAAGCCCATCTCCTGGCTGAGTCCGGTCAACTCGTCAGCGACGTCGCGGCGACGCTGATCGTCCTTGCGCTTGTAGTCCATCAACGAGTCCGCTCTCACCCTGCGATGCTTACCGACTCGGCGGTACTCGATCTCTTCGGCGTCCAACAGGCCGATCAGGAACGGACGAGAGACGTTCAGTAGATCCGCCGCCTGCTGCGTTGTCAGTTCGGCATGAGAAGGAACCACCGAGACGGCTTGTCCTGCTGCCATGTGAGCGAGGATTCGAGCAAGTAGTTCCACCGCCCCTCGCGGAAGAACCAGAGCGTCCTCCTGGTCGTCGTCGACGACCAGCCGAACATCTTGATCATCGAGGTGTCGCGCAAGGTATCGCTTGACGCCGCCAAGTGCGGCGTCGGCCGTGCGGACCGCTGTCTCATCCGGATGAACGGATGCAAGTGTTGCCATAGTCGCGTCGTCTCCTTCTGCGAGTCGAAGGTGCTCATCTTCGATCGACAAGTGAAGTATGCGCAATAAACGCAACAAACGCAAGCAGGTAGTGAGGGGGATCGGTGGACTGGCGGTCCGTGATTCGTCGGAAGTTGTGAAGCTGTGAACATGTGACCGGCCCTCGAGCCGGCGTACAGGTGACCCGCCCGTCGAGCCGGCGTACAGGTGTCGGTGCTGTACGGCGTTGTGCTGGGCGCGGGTGGTGTCAGTGGCGGCGGGCGCGGGAGATGCGGTTCCGGGCGCGGTCGCGGAGCGCCTTGGGGCGGCGCAGGAACAGGCTCAGCAGCAGGAACGCTGGCGCCGCGTAGGTCCAGACCGGCATGCGTAGCGCGATCGCTTGGACCGCTTGGCCCGGCGCTAGTACGGTCTTGGAGTGCTTCGGCATCGAGGTCCCGGCGCTGCCCTTCTTCACCTCAGGGGTGCTGTGGGTTCGATCCCCTTGGGAGGGCTTGACCAGGGTGCCGACCGGTCTCAGTGCGTCGTGGTACTTGAAACCCCACGTGAGCAGGGCGGAAGCGTCCTCGGTGACGCCGTGCGGCGAGTTCATCAGGGTGACCACCAGCGTGTGGCCACCACGTTTGGCGGCACCGATGAAGGTGTTGCGGGCAAGCGTGGTGTAGCCGGTCTTCACCCCGAGCGCGCCGGCGTAGTTGAACAGCAGCTTGTTCTGGTTCGCCACCTGGTAGCTACCGGACTTGGCCAGCGGGAAACTGGCGTACTTCGTCGAGGCGTACTTGCTGAAGTCCGGCCGCCCGAGTCCTGCCCGCGCGAACAGGGCCAGGTCGTAGGCGCTGGAGTACTGGCCGTTCGCGTCCAGCCCGGTCGGGTCGGTGACATGGGTGTCGAGCGCGCCGATCTCGGTTGCCTTCGCGTTCATCCGCTGGACTGTCGCCGTCACGCCGCCCACGTCGTGCGCTGCTAGCGCGTGGACGGCATCGTTGCCGGACGCCAGGAACATACCTTGGAAGAGCTGGTCGACGCTGTACCGCAGGCCGGGATAGACGCCGACCTTGCTGCCTATGATCCCGGCATCTTGGTCCGTGCCGATCACCTTGTCGGCCTTGTTCAGCCGGGGCAGCAGTACCAGTGCGGTGAGCGTCTTCAGCGTGCTGGCGGGCCGGAGCTGGGCGTGCGGGGCCTTGGCGGCGAGCACCGCGCCGGTGTCCAGGTCGGCGATCACCCAGGCGGACGCGTGCACGGCCGGCGGCGTCGCCCCGTCGGCGACGACCGTCGGCTCCTTGGTCAGCCGAACGCCGCCGACCGAGCCCCTGATCGGGCCTTGGCCGGCGGCGTTCGCAGCGAGCGGACCCGCGAGCACCAGTGCGGTGGTGGCGCAGGCCGTCAGGAGGACACGCATCGCGGGCACTCTAAACGACCTGGGGCCATCCGTCACGCGCGATAGGCGGTCCAGGCGTTGCTCATCCGGGTGCTCTGACCCGGCGTGAACTGGTTGTAGCAGGAGTCGTACGAGTAGTCCATGTGTTGTAGTCCAGGCCGGACAGCGAGCAGGAGTCGCGTGGCGGCCGCGGCGGTTCCGCCGTGAGCGCGATTCCGGGAAGTGACCAGTCGATTACTGTCCGGATGGTGCCAAGGCAGTAATGCGCCCATCGGCCGGGCGCACGCTGCGGATCAGCCGCACCATCCGGGCCGGTTGACACCGGCTGAGGGCTGCTGGCTAGGATTGACTCAATGGACTGACCGCAGACCAATAGAACGCACCCCGGGAGCGACCCATGGCTTCGAACACCGGCAAGCTGACCGTCCAGGAACTCCGAGACATGGTCGCGGCCGGTCATATCGACACCGTGCTGGTCGCGATCACCGACATGCAGGGCCGCCTGCAGGGCAAGCGCTGCGGTGCGCGCTACTTCCTCGAGGAGGTCATCCCGCACGGCACCGAGGGCTGCAACTACCTGCTCGCGGTGGACGTCGACATGAACACCGTCGACGGCTACGAGATGTCGTCGTGGGAGCGGGGGTACGGCGACCTGCTGATGGCGCCCGATCTCAGCACGCTGCGACTGCTGCCATGGCTCGAGGGCACCGCGATGGTGCTCTGCGACATCCAGTGGCTGGACGGCAGGCCGATGCCGGCGTCGCCGCGGCAAGTCCTCAAGGCCCAACTGAACCGGTTGGCCGAGCGGGGCCTGAAGGCGTACGTAGGGACCGAGTTGGAGTTCATCGTCTTCAATGACACCTTCGAGTCCGCCTGGGACAAGAGCTACCGCGACCTCGAGCCGGCCAATCAGTACAACGTGGACTACTCGCTGCTAGGCACCTCCCGGATCGAGCCGTTGCTACGCGACATCCGCAACTCGATGACGGGGGCCGGCCTGTACGTCGAATCCGCGAAGGGCGAGTGCAACCTCGGCCAGCACGAGATCGCGTTCCGGTATGACGAGGCGCTGGCCACCTGTGACAACCACTCGATCTACAAGACCGGCGCGAAGGAGATCGCGGCTCGGCATCGCAAGAGCCTCACCTTCATGGCCAAGTACAACGAGCGCGAGGGCAACTCGTGCCACATCCACCTGAGCTTCCGCTCTACCGACGGCTCGGCGGTGCTCGCGGGCGATCGGGAGTACGGCTTCTCCGAGTTGATGGAGCGGTTTGTCGCCGGACAGCTGGCGTGCCTGCCCGAGTTCACCTATCTGCTGGCCCCGAACATCAATTCCTACAAGCGATTCGTGCCCGGCAGCTTCGCGCCGACGGCAGTCGCGTGGGGGATTGACAACCGCACCTGCTCGCTGCGGGTGGTCGGCCACGGCGAGTCCCTGCGGGTGGAGAACCGCCTGCCCGGCGGTGACGTGAACCCATACCTGGCTGTGGCGGCCCTGATCGCGGCAGGCCTGTACGGCATCGAGAACCAGCTCGAGCTGGAGCCTGTGTTCGAGGGCAACGCTTATTCTTCCGACAAGCCGCACGTGCCTTCGACCTTGCGGGATGCCTCGGAGTTGTTCGGCAAAAGTTCCATCGCCCGCTCGGCTTTCGGCGACGAGATGGTGGACCACTACGTCAATGCGGCGAAGGTCGAACTGGCCGGTTACGACGCGGCGGTGACGGATTGGGAGCGGGTCCGTGGCTTCGAACGCCTCTGAGCTCCCGGACCAGCGACGTCCGCGGATCGGCATCACCACCTACCTCGAGCCGACGGTCTGGGGTGTGTGGGAACGCGATGCGGCCCTGCTCCCGCGCGTCTACCTCGACGCCGTCGCCGCGGCCGGCGGCGTGCCGCTGCTGCTCCCGCCCGTCGGCACCGATCCGACCGTGCTCGAACTCCTGGACGGCCTGATCGTCGCCGGCGGTTGCGACGTCGACCCCAGCTCGTACGACGCCGAGCCGCATCCGGCGACGGTGGATACTCGCCTGGGCCGCGACGACCACGAGTCCATCCTGATCAAGGCGGCCCTGGCCGAGCACGTTCCGCTGCTTGCGATCTGCCGAGGCTTGCAGATGCTCAACGTCACGCTGGGCGGCACCCTGCAGCAACACCTGCCTGACGTGGTCGCCCACGAGGAGCACCGGCCCTCGCCCGCGGTGTTCGGCCGGACCGAGGTGAAGGTAGAGCCGGACTCGTTGACCGGTCGGCTGTTCGGCGAGCGCACCAGCGTGCACTGCTACCACCATCAGGCGATCGACCTGGTTGCTCCCGAGTTGCGCGTCACTGCCCGGGCCGGCGACGGAATCGTGGAGGCCGCGGAGGTGATCGGCCACGACTTCGCACTCGGCGTGCAATGGCATCCGGAGGAGAACCCGGACGACCTGAGGCTGTTCACCGCCTTCATTGCCGCAAGTGTTCTGCGTCGGGGATCCGCACGCTATCTCCGACGCGGATCCCCGGCGCAGAACACAGGCAACGAAAGGAGAAGAACCCGGTGACGTACGACGTGATCAACCCGGCCACGGAGAAGGTGATCCGGACGATCGAGCCGGCCACGGAACAGCAGACCGACGAGGCCATCGGCCGAGCCGCCCGGGCTTTCGCCGGTTGGCGTGCGGTCGCACCTGCGGACCGGGGACGGCTGTTGCGGCGCTTCGCCGACGCGGTCGACGCAGACCTGGACAATCTGGCTCGGCTCGAGGTGGAGAACGCCGGTCACACGATCGGCAACGCGCGCTGGGAGGCCGGCAACGTCCGCGATGTCCTGAACTATTACTCCGCGGCACCGGAACGGTTGTTCGGCAAGCAGATCCCGGTGGCCGGCGGCGTCGACCTGACCTTCGCCGAACCACTTGGCGTGGTCGGCATCATCGTGCCGTGGAACTTCCCGATGCCTATCGCCGGTTGGGGATTCGGCCCGGCGCTTGCCGCGGGCAACACCGTCGTACTGAAGCCGGCCGAGTTGACTCCGCTCACCGCGCTGAGGATCGGGGAGCTTGCGCTCGAGGCGGGACTGCCGGAGGGGGTGCTCGAGATCGTGCCGGGGGCCGGCCCGGTGGTGGGACAGCGCTTCGTCACGCACCCCGCCGTACGGAAGGTGGTCTTCACCGGATCCACGGCGGTCGGCAAGCAGATCATGGCCGGCTGTGCGGACCAGGTGAAGCGGGTGACACTGGAGCTCGGCGGCAAGAGCGCGAACATCGTGTTCGCCGATTCGGACCTGGCGAAGGCCGCGGCCCAGGCGCCGTACGGGGTGTTCGACAACGCCGGCCAGGACTGCTGCGCGCGGTCCCGGATCCTGGTCGAGCGTCGCGCCTACGACAAGTTCATGGAGTTGCTCGAGCCTGCGGTGAAAGCCGTGTTGGTCGGCGACCCGGCTGACCCGGCGACCGAGATGGGGCCGCTGATCTCGGCGAAGCACCGCGAGCGGGTGGCCGCCTACGTGCCCGACGACGCGCCGGTCGCCTTCCGGGGGTCGGCGCCGGACGGTCCGGGCTTCTGGTTCCCACCGACCGTGCTGGCCCCGGTCTCGCCTGCTGCGCGGGCCGTGCAGGAGGAGATCTTCGGGCCGGTGGTCGCGGTGATCCCGTTCGAGGACGAGGCCGACGCGATCCGGATCGCGAACGACTCTGACTACGGGCTGTCCGGATCCATCTGGACCCGCGACGTGGGCCGGGCGCTGCGGGTCGGCCGCGGTGTCGAGGCGGGCAACCTGTCGGTGAATTCGCACTCGTCGGTGCGGTACTCCACGCCGTTCGGCGGCTACAAGCAGTCCGGGCTCGGCCGTGAGCTCGGACCGGACGCGCTGGACGGGTTCACCGAGACCAAGAACATCTTCATCTCAGCGACGTAATCGGGAGGACTGAACAGTGACAGACGTGAAGGCGAGCAGGCTGGAAGGTCGGGTGGCGGTCGTCACCGGCGGTGCCAGCGGGATCGGTCTGGCCAGCGTCCGGCGGCTCGCGGCCGAGGGCGCCAAGGTGGTCGTCGGCGACCTCGACCCAGCCGCGGGCAAGGCCGCCGCGGACGAGGTCGGCGGCCTGTTCGTCCCGACCGACGTCACCAGCGAAGCCGACGTGGAGAACCTGTTCCGGCAGGCCTTCGACACTTTCGGGAGCGTCGACATCGCCTTCAACAACGCCGGCATCTCCCCGCCCGAGGACGGGTCGATCCTCCAGACCGGGCTGGAGGCGTGGCACAAGGTCCAGGAGGTCAACCTGACCTCGGTCTTCTTCTGCTGCAAGCACGCGATCCCGTACATGCAGCGCCAGGGCAAGGGCTCCATCATCAACACCGCCTCCTTCGTCGCGGTGATGGGCGCGGCGACCTCGCAGATCTCGTACTCCGCCTCCAAGGGCGGCGTACTGGCGATGAGCCGCGAACTCGGGGTCGAGTTCGCCCGGCAGGGCATCCGGGTGAACGCCTTGTGCCCGGGCCCGGTGAACACCCCGCTGCTGAAGGAGTTGTTCGCCGCGGATCAGGAGCAGGCCCAACGCCGGCTGGTGCATGTCCCGATGGGCCGCTTCGGTGAACCCGAGGAGATCGCAGCCGCCGTCGCCTTCCTGGCCAGCGACGACTCGTCCTTCATCACCGCGAACACCTTCCTGGTCGACGGGGGTATCTCGGGCGCATACGTGACTCCGGCCTAGTGTCCCGAACCCGAAATCCGCGCAATAAGTCCGGTGGTCAGGTGGGTGCATCGCAAGGCGGAGAAGGAGCCTCGATGCGGGGTTCATCGTGGCTTCTTCTCCAACGCCGCGAGGTGCCCGCCT
>JAWWPC010000227.1:0-13580 GCA_033851055.1 Kribbellaceae bacterium
TACCCGGGACGCGCGTCTGGCGACCGGAAACCTCAAGGACTTCGTCGATACCGGCCTCGACGTGGTCAACCCCTGGCGCAGCAACTGATAGGAGGGGGCCATTACGCTGGGTCGGTGACCCCGGAACAGCTCGCTGAATCGATCCTCAAGGCTCTGACCACGCTCGTCGACGACGGCACCATCACTGTCGATGGCGGATTGCCGGGCGAGCTCAAGGTGGAGCGACCCAAGAACCCCGAGCACGGCGACTATGCGACCAATGTCGCGATGCAGCTCGGCAAGCGCTCCGGCATGCCGCCGCGGCAGTTCGCCGAGTTGCTCGCCGACCGGCTGAGCGACGACCCGGCCATCGCGGCGGTGGAGGTTGCCGGGCCCGGCTTCATCAACATCCGGGTCGCGGCCGAAGCCCAGGGCCAGGTCGCCTCGGCCATCTTGGAGGCGGGCTCGGCATACGGCGCCGGCGACTCGCTCAAGGGGCGGAAGATCAACCTCGAGTTCGTGTCGGCCAACCCGACGGGTCCGATCCACCTGGGCGGCACCCGGTGGGCCGCGGCCGGTGACAGCCTCGCGCGGATCTTCGCCGTACAGGGCGCGGACGTCACTCGGGAGTACTACTTCAACGACCACGGCGCCCAGATCGACCGGTTCGCCAGATCCCTGCTGGCGGCTGCCCGCGGCGCCGAGCCCCCCGAGGACGGATACGCCGGCGGCTACATCACCGAGATCGCCGCCGATGTCGTCGCCAAGGCGCCGGATGTGCTCTCGCTGGCCGACGCCGAGGCGCAGGAGGTCTTCCGGCGCGAGGGCGTGGAGTTGATGTTCGCCCAGATCAAGGCCGAACTCCATGCTTTCGGCGTCGACTTCGACGTCTACTTCCACGAGAACACGCTGCACGAGTCGGGTGCCGTCGAGCGGGCGATCGCCCGGCTGACCGAGATGGGCAACACCTACGAGTCCGGGGGCGCCTTGTGGCTGCGGACCGAGAAGTACGGCGACGACAAGGACCGGGTCATCATCAAGTCCGATGGTGAGGCGGCGTACATCTCCGGCGACCTGGCGTACTACCTGGACAAGCGCGAGCGCGGGTTCGACCTCGCAGTGATCATGCTGGGCGCCGATCACCACGGCTACGTAGGCCGGATGATGGCCATGTGCCAGGCCTTCGGTGACAAGCCGCACGAGAACCTCGAGATCCTGATCGGACAGATGGTCAACCTGGTGCGCGACGGGCAGCCGGTCCGGATGTCCAAGCGCGCCGGCACGGTGGTCACCATGGAGGACATGGTCGAGGCGATCGGTGTCGATGCGGCCCGCTACGCCCTGGTCCGGTACTCCAGCGACTCCAATATCGACATCGACCTGGAGCTTTGGGGCCGTCGGACCAGCGACAACCCGGTCTTCTACGTCCAGTACGCGCATGCGCGGCTCGCCTCGATCCTGCGCAACGCCGCAGATCTGGGCATCAAGCTGGACGGGTTCGAGCCGGGTTTGCTCAGCCACGACCGGGAGGGCGACCTGCTGCGGGCGCTCGCCGAGTTCCCCCAGGTGGTCGCCAGCGCGGCAGAGCTCAAGGAGCCCCACCGGGTGGCGCGGTACCTGGAGAGCACCGCCTCGGCGTTCCACAAGTTCTACGACAGTTGCCGGGTGCTGCCGCGTGGCGACGAGGAACTGGAGCCGGTTCACCAGGCCCGGCTGACCCTCGTCAGCGCGACGAAGACCGTTCTCGCCAACGGGCTCGACCTGCTCGGTGTCTCCGCCCCGGAGCGGATGTGAGGGCGCACGAGGCGGGCGTCCTGCATGCCGACATCGGCCACACTGGCCCGTCCTGGCTGCGGCCGCCGCGAGACGTCAACGACCTGGTCGTTTCACTGTGGTCCTTCAATGCCAAGAAGAATGCCGACGGCGCGCTGGAGGTGGGCGGGGTCGACCTGCGTGACCTCGTTGCCGAGCACGGCAGCCCGGCGTACGTGCTGGACGAAGGGGACTTCCGCGCCCGCGCCCGGGCGTTCAAGGAGGGCTTCAAGGATTTCGACGTGTACTACGCCGGCAAGGCCTTCCTCTGTACGACGGTGGTCCGCTGGGTGATGGAGGAGGGGCTCAACCTCGACATCTGCTCGGGTGGCGAGCTCGCTGTCGCGCTGCGTGCCGGTGCCGACCCGAAGCGGCTGGGGTTCCACGGCAACAACAAGTCGGAGCAGGAACTGGCCCGGGCGCTGGACGCGGGCGTCGGCCGGATCATCGTCGATTCGGAGTACGAGATCACCAGGCTGATCGATCTGGCGGCCGAACGCAAGACCGTCGCACCTGTGATGGTCCGGGTCACCCCCGGGGTCGAGGCGCACACCCACGCGTACATCGCGACCGCGCACGAGGACCAGAAGTTCGGCTTCTCGATCACCTCCGGCGCGGCCTTCGAAGCCATTGCCCGGGTCAACGAAGCGCCCGAGCTGGAGCTGCTCGGCCTGCACTCGCACATCGGCTCGCAGATCTTCGACTCGTCCGGGTTCGAGATCGCCGCGAAGCGCGTGATCGCCCTGCACGCAAGGGTCTCCGACGAACTCGGCGTGGACATGCCGGACCTCGACCTTGGCGGCGGATTCGGGATCGCCTACACCACCCAGGATGATCCTTCCGACCCGTCCCAATTGGCCACCGAGCTCGGCAAGATCGTCGAGCACGAGTGCAAGGCGCTCGACCTCGTGGTGCCGCGGCTGTCGATCGAGCCGGGGCGAGCGATCGTCGGCCCGGCGGTCTGCACGGTCTATACCGTCGGGACCACCAAGGAGGTGGCTCTCGACTTCGGGGAGTCCCGGACCTACGTGTCGGTCGACGGCGGGATGAGCGACAACATCCGCACCGCTCTGTACGACGCGGACTACTCCTGCACGCTGGCGAACCGGTACTCGTCGGCTGAACCCACGCTGGCCCGGGTGGTCGGCAAACACTGCGAGTCCGGCGACATCGTGGTGAAGGACGAGTTCATGCCCTCCGACCTCACCCCCGGCGACCTGGTCGCCGTACCGGGCACCGGTGCCTACTGCCGCTCGATGGCCAGCAACTACAACCATGTCCCGCGTCCGCCGGTGATCGCCGTACGGGACGGCCAGGCCAGGGTCGTCGTACGCCGGGAAACCGAGGACGACCTGCTCATCTTGGACACGGGGGCCCAATGATCGTGCCATCGCAGAAACCGTTGAAGGTCGCGCTACTGGGCTGCGGCGTGGTCGGAACCGAGGTGGTCCGGATCCTGACAGATCAGGCCGACCACCTCGCCGCCCGGGTCGGAGCGCCGCTGGAGATCGCCGGCATCGCCGTCCGGCGGGCCGGCCGGGAACGCGACATCGCCGTCGACCCGGCACTCGTCACCACCGACGCACAGGCGCTGGTGTCGCGCGGCGACCTGGATCTGGTGGTCGAGGTGATCGGCGGCCTCGAGCCTGCCCGGAGCCTGATCCTGACCGCGTTGGAGCACGGCGCCTCGGTGGTCACCGCGAACAAGGCGCTGCTGGCCGAGGACGGCCCGACGCTGTTCGCGGCGGCGGAGAAGTACGAGCGCGACCTGTACTTCGAGGCTGCCGTGGCCGGAGCGATCCCGATCCTGCGGCCGCTGCGCGAGTCGCTCGCCGGTGACGACGTGACCCGGGTGATGGGCATCGTCAACGGCACCACGAACTACATCCTGGACAAGATGGACTCGACCGGCGCCGGCTTCGACGAGGCTCTCGAAGAGGCCCAGGCGCTCGGCTACGCGGAGGCCGATCCGACCGCCGATATCGAGGGTTTCGATGCTGCGGCCAAGGCCGCGCTGCTGGCGAGTCTGGCCTTCCATACAAGGGTTTCCATCGCGGATGTGCACCGCGAAGGCATCACCGAGGTATCCGCCGCGGATATTGCGTCGGCCCGCGAGATGGGCTGCGTGGTGAAGTCGCTGGCGATCTGCGAGCTGGACGAGGCGACCGATTCCGTCAGTGCCCGGGTCTACCCGGCGATGATCCCGCTGAACCACCCGCTCGCCTCGGTCCGCGACGCTTACAACGCCGTCTTCGTGGAATCCAAGGCAGCCGGCCAGCTGATGTTCTATGGTCGTGGTGCCGGCGGCGCCCCGACGGCCAGCGCAGTCCTCGGGGATCTGGTGTCTGCCGCGCGCAACCGGCTCAAGGGCGTGCCGGGGGTCGGCGAGTCGGCGTACACCCAGCGGGCCGTCCGGCCGATGGGCGACACCACGACTCGCTACCACGTGTCGCTGGACGTGACCGACAAGGCCGGTGTGCTGTCGGCGGTGGCCCACGCGTTCTCTGAGCACGGCGTGTCGATCCAGACCGTCCGCCAGGAGGGCCGGGGCGGTGACGCGCAGCTTGTGGTGGTCACCCACACTGCTACCGACGCAGCGTTGTCGGCGACCGTGGAGGCTCTGCGTGACATGGATATCGTCCGGCAGGTCAGCAGTGTGATGCGCGTTGAAGGGGATTGATTCGGAAATGGCTCAACAGCGGCCGGTTCTCTGGCGTGGCGTGATCGAGGAGTACCGGGACCGGCTGCCGGTCTCGGTGGACACTCCCGTGGTGACGCTGGGCGAAGGCGGTACGCCGCTGGTGGCTGCGCAATGGCTCAGTGAGCAGACCAATTGCGAGGTCTGGCTGAAGGTCGAGGGCAACAACCCGACCGGTTCGTTCAAGGACCGCGGGATGACGGTGGCGATCTCGCTGGCGGCGCAGGCCGGGGACAAGGCCGTCGTCTGCGCCTCCACCGGCAACACCTCCGCCTCCGCCGCCGCGTACGCCGTCCGGGCGGGACTGCTGCCGCTGGTATTGATTCCGGCCGGGCGGATCGCCAAAGGTAAGCTGGCCCAGGCGATCGTGCACGGGGCTCAGTTGGTGTCGATCGACGGCGGCTTCGACGACTGCCTCCGGGTTGTCCGCGAGCTGGCGAAGAACTACCCCGTCGCGCTGGTGAACTCGGTCAACCTCGTCCGGCTGGAGGGCCAGAAGACCGCGGCTTTCGAGGTGTGCGACGCGCTCGGCGACGCACCCGATCTGCACGTGCTGCCGGTCGGCAACGCCGGCAACATCGCGGCCTACTGGAAGGGTTATTCCGAGTATCTGAAGGACAAGCTCGCCTCGAAAGCCCCGCAGATGTGGGGTTTCCAGGCCGAGGGCGCCGCGCCGATCGTGCGCGGCGAGATCGTCGAGAAGCCTGACACCGCAGCGACCGCGATCCGCGTCGGCAACCCTGCATCGTGGAAGCTGGCCGAGGCCGCGCGGGACGAGTCCGGCGGCCGGATCGAGGCCGTCACGGACCACCAGATCCTCTCCGCACAACGCGAACTAGCTGCCAGGGAAGGGGTCTTCGTCGAACCGGCCTCGGCTGCCGGGGTCGCCGGGCTGCTCGCCACCAAGGCGGCCGGGCGGCTCGACGGCGGCCTCACCATCGTCATCACCGTGACCGGACATGGCCTGAAGGACGTCGACACCGCGCTTTCGTTCGCTGTCCCCGACGGGGTGGAGGCACCGGTCACGCCCGCCGAGACGGATGCGGTCGCCCGCGTCGCCGGATTGGTCTGAGTTTGTCCGTTCGCGTGCGGGTGCCGGCCACCAGCGCCAACCTCGGCCCCGGCTTCGACGCCTTCGGTCTCGCCCTCACCCTGTACGACGACCTGACGGTGACCGCGGGTGGTGATCCTGGCGTGACGATCAAGGTGGCCGGTGAGGGTGCTGGCAACGTGCCGCTGGACGAGTCGCATCTGGTAGTTCGCGCGATTCAGGCAGGGCTCGAGGCACTGGGCGCATCTGCGCCCGGGATTACCTTGAGTTGTCACAACAGGATTCCGCATGGCCGCGGCCTGGGCTCATCGTCCGCTGCCATCGTCGGTGGTCTCGCTGCCGCCTACGGCCTTACCGGTACGCCGCTGGACCGCGCCCGGGTGCTGGAGCTCGCCAGCGGGATCGAGGGCCACCCGGACAACGTGGCCGCCGCGGCGCTGGGCGGGTTCACCATCGCTTGGATGGATGGGGAGATTACCCGGGGAGTGCGGTTGGAGGCAACACCCGGGCTGTCCGCCGTGGCGTATGTACCGGCGACTCCTTTGTCGACTGAGCGGGCTCGCGGATTGCTGCCGGCCGTCGTACCGCATGGTGATGCGGCGGCCAACGCCGGGAAGGCGGCACTGCTGGTCGCGGCCCTGACGAGTCGGCCGGATCTGCTGCTGACGGCGACCGAGGACCGGCTGCACCAGGAGTACCGGGCACCGGCAATGCCGGAGAGCCTGGCGCTGGTACACAAGCTGCGGGGGAGTGGTCTGCCCGCGATCGTCAGCGGTGCCGGGCCGACCGTACTGGTCCTGGGTGATACTGGCACGCATCCGGAGGCTCCGGACGGCTGGATGCGGTACCAGCTGGAGATGGATCCAGTCGGCGTACAGGTCTGGTCGGGTGATGCAGCGTGAGTTGACGGGCGGCCGGGGAATGATTGGCGGAGGACACGCGTTTTGTACCTCGAGTCCACAGTTGGACCCTTAGTGGTGCTAGTCTCGACTCACCCGATCCCCTCCAGGTGATCGGTGAACTCTCGCCGCAATCCGGGCTTAGCCCCCAGCACCCAGGTGTATGTGGCGATCTCCAGCGAATTACTTGCGCCGCCTGCGCCGGAGATTCCAGGGGACCCAGATTCAGCGAGAGCCCCTCAAATTGTGATGCCGTACCCACGTCGCCGTTTCGTCGGTCGTGGGTGATTCCGGGCGATGACCTGAGGACATCGCCCATCCGTGTGGGAAGGACCTCACGTGACAGAAACTGTTGAAGCCCCCAGCGGCGCCGACGCCTCGTCGGCCCCGGTCACCGCTGCCGCCAGTGTGCGCCGTCGCAAGGCTGGAGGCGGCCTCGAAGGCATGCTGCTCCCCGAGCTCAAGCAACTCGCCGGGACGCTGGGCATCAAGGGCACCGGCGCACTGCGCAAGGGCCAACTGATCGAGGCGATCAAGGCTGCCCAGTCGGGCGGCGGTGCGCCGGCGAGCGCAGGACGCTCGGCCCGGTCGAACCAGCCGACCCTGGACGAGGCCGCCGCGGAGCCGGTGGTGAAGGCCGCGGCTCCTGTACAGGAAGCCCCGCAGCGCGAGGGCGGCAGTCGCCGCGCCCGGGCAGAGGCCGCTGAGCAGAACGGCGCCGCCAAGGTCGAGGCACCGCCCTCGACGCCCCTGGCCGCGCAGAACGGCTCCGCGTCGGTGGAGTCCGCATCGGCTCCCGAGCAGAGCCAGAACGGTCCGGCTCCCGAGCAGAACTCCGAGCGCAACTCCGAGCACAACTCCGACCGCGGCGAAGGCCGTGGCGGGCAGAACCGCGACGGGGACAACCGTGACCGCAACCGCGGTCGCGAGGGCCAGCGCAACGAGAATCGCGACGGCCAGCGCAACGAGAGCCGCGAGGGCCAGCGCAACGAGAACCGCAATGACAACCGCGGCGGCCAGAACGACCGGCAGGACCGGGGCCCGGATCGCGGCGAGGACGGCGACGGCCGTCGCCGTCGCCGCCGGGGCCGTGACCGTGACCGCGGTGGTCGCGATAGTGGCCCTCGCGACAGTGGGCGTGACAGTGGCCGGGCCAACCGCGGCCGCAACGAGCGCTTCGAGCCGGAGCCGACCGTCAATGAGGACGACATCCTGGTGCCGGCCGCCGGCATTCTCGACGTGCTCGACAACTACGCGTTCGTCCGGACCAGCGGCTACCTGCCAGGCCCGAACGACGTGTACGTCGCCCTGTCGATGGTGAAGCGCTACGGCCTACGCAAGGGCGACGCGATCACCGGCGCGGTGAAGCAACCGCAGGACGGCGAGCGCAAGGAGAAGTTCAACCCGCTGGTCCGGATCGACACCGTCAACGGCGCCGATCCTGATGCCGCCAAGCACCGGCAGGACTTCTCCAAGCTGACCCCGCTGTACGCGACCGAGCGGCTCAGGCTCGAGACCGAGCAGAACATCCTGATCACCCGGATCGCGGACATCGTCACCCCGATCGGCAAGGGCCAGCGCGGCCTGATCGTCTCGCCGCCGAAGGCCGGCAAGACGATGGTGCTGCAGGCGCTCGCGAACGCGATCACCACGAACAACCCCGAAGTGCACCTGATGGTCGTGCTGGTGGACGAGCGACCCGAAGAGGTCACCGACATGCAGCGCACGGTCAAGGGTGAGGTCATCGCCTCCACCTTCGACCGGCCGGCCGACGACCACACCACGGTGGCCGAACTGGCGATCGAGCGGGCCAAGCGCCTGGTCGAGCTGGGGCACGACGTGGTCGTGCTGCTCGACTCGATCACCCGGCTCGGGCGGGCCTACAACATCGCCGCTCCGGCCAGCGGCCGGATCCTGTCCGGTGGTGTCGACTCGTCCGCGCTGTACCCGCCCAAGCGGTTCTTCGGTGCTGCCCGCAACATCGAGGACGGCGGCTCGCTGACCATCCTGGCAACGGCTCTGATCGAGACCGGCTCCAAGATGGACGAGGTCATCTTCGAGGAGTTCAAGGGCACCGGAAACATGGAGCTGCGGCTGCGGCGCGAGTTCGCCGACCGGCGCATCTTCCCGGCCATCGACGTGGTCGCGTCCAGTACCCGGCGCGAGGAACTGCTGATGAGCAAGGACGAGACCGCCGTGACCTGGAAGCTGCGCCGGGTGCTGTCCGCGCTCGACGGCCAGGCTGCCCTGGAGCTGCTGATCGGCAAGCTCAAGGAGTCGAAGTCCAACATCGAATTCCTGCTCCAGGTGAACAAGACCACCCCGTCCGCCGGCGGCCGCAACACCGACGACGGCAACTGACCGATGGCAGGCCGATCGGCCGGAATACCCGGCCGATTGGCTCTGTTGGGGCCCGTGATGGCAAACTTGTCTGTTGGCTCCGGTTCACGGCCACACCAGTGGGCGACCCGGACCGCCTTTGACTCGAGGAGACCCATGAAGAGCGACATCCACCCGAACTACGTGGCGACCACGGTGACTTGCACCTGTGGCGCGACGTTCACGACGCACTCGACCGCCGAGAGTGGTTCGATCCACGCCGACGTGTGCTCGCAGTGCCACCCCTTCTACACCGGCAAGCAGAAGATCCTTGACACCGGTGGTCGGGTCGCCCGCTTCGAGAAGCGGTACGCGAAGAAGTAGCTGTCTCACCGCGCGCCGGTCCGCGAACCCCCACGGGTTCGGGACCGGCGCCGTTGCGTTGGTAGTGGGGTCGAGGTCGAGAGAGGGTGCGGGATGTTCGAGGCGGTGCAAACACTGAAGTCGGAGTACGCCGAGCTGGAGAAGCGGATGGCGGACCCCGAGCTGCACACCGACCAGGCGGTCGCCCGCAAGGTCGGCAAGCGGTACGCCGCGCTGGCGCCGGTGGTCCGTACCTATGACGAGTGGCTGCAGACCGCCGACGACATCGAGGCCGCGCGCGAACTGGCCGCCGAGGACCCGGCCTTCGCCGAGGAGGCCATTAAGTTGCAGGCGCGGCGCGACGAGCTCACCGAGAAGCTGCAGGTGCTGCTGGTGCCGCGCGACCCTGGCGACGACAAGGACGCGATCCTGGAGATCAAGGCCGGCGAGGGTGGCGATGAGTCCGCACTGTTCGCCGGCGACCTGCTGAAGATGTACCTGAAGTTCGCCGAGACCCAAGGCTGGAAGACCGAGGTGCTCGACTCGGCCGAGTCCGACCTCGGTGGCTACAAGTCGATCACCGTCGCGGTGAAGGCGAAGGGCACCCCCGAGCCCGGCGAGACGCCGTACGCGAAGCTGAAGTTCGAAGGCGGCGTGCACCGGGTGCAACGCGTCCCGGTGACGGAGTCGCAGGGCCGGATCCATACCTCGGCCGCCGGCGTCCTGGTGCTGCCCGAGGCGGAGGAGGTCGACGTCGAGATCGACTCGAACGACCTGCGGATCGACGTGTTCCGGTCGTCCGGGCCCGGAGGGCAGAGCGTCAACACGACAGACTCGGCCGTCCGTATCACGCACCTGCCGACTGGCATCGTCGTCTCGATGCAGAACGAGAAGTCACAGCTGCAGAACCGCGAACAGGCGATGCGGGTGCTGCGCTCCCGGCTGCTCGCCGCGGCGCAGGAGACCGCCGATCAGGAGGCCTCGGACGCACGCCGGCTGCAGATCCGGACGGTCGACCGGTCCGAGCGGATCCGCACCTACAACTTCCCGGAGAACCGGTTCTCCGACCACCGGGTCGGCTACAAGGCGCACAACCTGGACCACGTCCTCGGCGGCGACCTCGGCCCGGTGATCCAGGCCCTGACCGACGCCGACCTCGCCGCCCGCCTCGCTGCGGTCGACTCCCAATGACATGCCCATGAGTAGCTCGCGGGAGTTGTTGGCGTGGGCGACGGCGCAGTTGCAAGAGGCCGGGGTGGCGTCGCCTGAGTACGACGCAGCCGAATTGCTGGCGTTTGTCTGCGGCGTGAGCCGCACGCGCCTGGGTCTGATCGACCTCGACGATGCCCAGCGGGCCCGGTACGACGAGTTGGTGGCCAGGCGGGCGCAACGGGAGCCGTTGCAGCATCTGACCGGCACCGCGGCCTTCCGGTACAGGGAACTCGCGGTGGGACCGGGGGTGTTCGTGCCCAGGCCCGAGACCGAGGTGCTCGTCGGCTGGATCCTGGATCGGCTGGCCTACGTCGACGCTCCGCTGGTGGTGGATCTGTGCAGTGGTTCTGGAGCGATCGCCGGGGCTGTGGCGACCGAGCGACCGGACAGCACCGTGCACGCGGTGGAACTGTCGCCCGATGCGTGTGTCTGGGCCCGCCGCAACCTGGCCGGCACCGGGGCCGTACTGCATGAGCGCGACATCGACGGCTGCCTGCCGGAGCTGGACGGACAGGTGGACGCGGTGATCGCCAACCCGCCGTACATCCCGCTGACGGCTTGGGAGTCGGTCGCTGCTGAGGTACGCGATCACGACCCGGCGCTGGCGCTGTGGTCCGGCGACGACGGGCTGGACGCGATCAAGGTGGTTGCAGCGACGGCTGGTCGGCTGCTGAAGCCGGGCGGCTGGTTCGGCTGCGAGCACGCCGACGTGCAGGGGGAGTCAGCCCCTGCTGCCTTCGCCGCCACCGGGTTGTTCACCGAAGTGCGCGACCAACTGGATCTGGCAGGGCGTCACCGCTTCGCCACCGGCCGCCGGGTCTGCACCTGCTCGTAGCCGGCACAAGAGTTGGGAAGAGCAATTGCCCGTCGGCATGGATTCGACTTCTGAAGCCTTCAGTTGGATGCAGCACCACAACGGCGCTGGCGCGGCCGTGCAGCTTTCGTTGTTGCTGCTCGTGTGTATTTTGACGTGGCTTGACCCGCTCGTGCGGAGTGATCGCACGACGGCCGGCATCGCAGTCTGCGGCTGGATCTTCATGTGCGCGATTGGTACGTGGCGAGCAGCCTTCGTCCGGAATCCGAGCGGGGTCCTTGCCTGGGCGGTCGCAGGCCTCTATGCATTGGTTATCATTGCGACCTTGGGGCGACCGTTACTGATGCTTTCTGATCTTCTGGAAGAAAAAGAAAGAAGACGAAGGAATCAGGTACTCGGAGGCGCTCTGGCGAAGATCACGCATTGCCCAGGCGGTTGTGCTGACAGGCATCGTCGGCGGTCTCTTCGTCGCCTTCTATCTTTAGACTAGACATCCCGTGAGGGCCACTAGCTAGCGCGCAGGAAAAGGCCCGTGAGGAACAGCGGAACGGAAACGTAGGTAAGGCTCGGGGTCTGGCGGGTGTCGACGAACGAATCGTTTGCCGACAGTCCGATCCACGCCACCTGCCACCCAGGGCCTCAATACCAAGAATTACTACGGGCACCGTTCTCCGGGGGCTGGATCGACCCGAGGCTGACCGTTGAGGGACGCGCGTGCGTCTTCGATCACGGGGGCGGCGTGGCCGATATCTTGTCTCCCGAAGGTTGGCGCGTGCTGACCCGCTGTGCCCTTGCACGACGGCGGTCAGCCCGTAGGACCTGCGTAGGCGTCGATCTCGGCTATCAGCGAGTCCCTCACCGAGTCCTCGGCGAACGACGCACGCACGGCGGCGCGGGCCAGTTCGGCCGCGCCGGCCTCGTCCAGTTCCAGCAGCCGCGCGGCGACGGCGTACTCGCTGGTGAGGTCGGTGCCGAACATCGGCGGGTCGTCGGAGTTGATGGTGACGTTGAGTCCGGCTTCGACCATTGCCCGCAGCGGGTGTTCCTCGTACGAGGCGACCGCCTGGGTGGCCAAGTTGGACGTCGGGCAGACCTCCAGCACGATGCCATGCTCGCCCAGGTAGTCGACCAGGGCCGGGTCCTGCATCGCCGACGTACCGTGGCCGATCCGCTCGGCCTTCAGCACGCGGACCGCGTCCCAGATCGTCTCCGGCCCGGTCGTCTCACCCGCATGCGGCACGCTGCGCAGCCCTGCTGCTCGCGCCGCATCGAAGTACGGCGCGAACTGCGGCCGCGGTACGCCGATCTCGGGACCGCCGAGGCCGAACGACACGAGGCCGTCCGGGCGGATCTCCGTCGCGATCCGGGCAGTCTCGATAGCCCCCGGGATGCCGGACTCGCCAGGGATGTCGAAGCTCCAGCGCAGCATCACGCCGAGCTCCTTCTCCGCCGCTGTGCGAGCGTCCTCGATCGCCTCGCAGAACGCCTCCGCGGCGATCCCACGGAGCACCGACGTGTACGGCGTCACCGTCAGCTCCGCATACCGGACGTTCTGCAAGGCCATATCCCGGGCCACCTCGTAGGTGAGCAGCCGGACGTCCTCCGGCGTCTGGATCAGATCTACCACGCTCAGATAGACCTCGATGAACTTCGCGAAGTCCGTGAAGGTGAAGTACTTGGCCAGCTCCTCGGCGTCGGTGGGTACCGGTGACGCCGGGTGCCGCGCGGCCAGTTCCGCCACGATCCGCGGCGAGGCGGACCCGACATGGTGCACATGCAGTTCGGCCTTCGGCAGCCCCAGCAAAAACTCTCGCTCCACACTCATGCCGGGGATCCTATGGGGCCCGTGTGGAATGGTGACCGCGATGGGTGGCACCATGCAGTGCGTGAGCGAGCGCTTTGACTTCACCGGTGACGAGCTGGCACCGGCCTTCCGCGCGGCCGTCGACGCGATCGAGGCCGGCGACCTGGTGGTACTTCCGACCGACACTGTCTACGGGATCGCAGCAGACGCCTTCAAGGCCGACGCGGTGCAGCGGCTGCTGGACGCCAAGGGCCGCGGCCGGGACATGCCGCCGCCGGTACTGATCTCCGTCGTGGAGACCCTGGACGCGCTCGCGACCGACATCTCGGAGGCCGCTCGCACGCTCTGTGAAGCCTTCTGGCCCGGGCCGCTGACCGTCATCTGCCACGCGCAGAGTTCGCTGATGTGGGATCTGGGGGAGACCCAGGGCACCGTCGCCCTCCGCGTCCCGGATCACGAGAACACCCGCGAACTGCTGTCCCGCACCGGGCCGCTTGCCGTGAGCTCCGCCAACCTGAGCGGCCAGCCCGCCACCACCGAGGTGTACGACGCCGAGGCGCAACTGCAGGACTCGGTCGCCGTGTACCTGGACGGTGGTCCCGCCACCCGCAACGAACCATCGACCATTG
>JAWWPC010000231.1:0-18235 GCA_033851055.1 Kribbellaceae bacterium
GAACGCCTGAGCCGCCGCGATGACCTGGTCGAGCTGATCAACGAGAAGGTGCGTGGCATCCTGTGGGGCGGTGCACACCTGGACCCCGACACCCGGGACTTGTTGCGCACCGAGGTGTTCCCCCGGACCCGGCTATGCGGCACCTACGGCAGCACGATGGTCCTTGGTGGCGCCGTCGAACGGGCCGGCCTGACCGACGACGAACCGTGCATCTTCGACACCCACTCGCCGTACATCACCTTCTCCGTGGTGGACCCGGAAACGCTGCGGCCGGTCAGCTACGGCGAACGCGGCCAGGTGGTAATGAATCACCTCAGCAAGGGCATGCTGCTGCCCAACAATCTGGAGCGCGACAACGCCACCCGGCTGCAGCCCCCGCCAGGCGCCGTGGGCGATTCCGTCGCGGACGTGTCGCCTGTGGAGACGTTCGACAACGAAGCGGTGATTGAGGGAGTGTACTGATGACCGCCATCCTGACCGGTTCGCAGACCGAACTGCTCCAGGTCGACGCACTCGGCCCGAACGGCCCGTACCGGGCCCGGAACCGGTATCTGATCAGCGATGTCGCCGGCGCCCCGGTGGCCGAGCTGAGTCTGGTGCCGAAGCTGTTCGTCAGCCGCGCGATGTCCGCGCTGCGCAACGCGACCTCCCTGCCGGTCGAGGCGCGGCTCACCGCGCTCGCTGCCGCCGGCCGGGCATTCGCACAGGGCACCGTCGGTGGGCAGACCGTCGAGGAGTACGAACGACTGGTCTCTCGGGTCTCCGGCCTGCCGATCACCGTGGTCCGCGCGGCCACCCGATCCACCGCCGAAGCAGCGGACCGCGCGTATCAGTCGGCCCAGCAGGGCCGTCCGCGCGGTGCCGCCGTCGACTGGCGGGAACCGTTGACCCACAACGGGTACGCCGTGTGGACCCGCAAGGGCGACGTCTTCGCGGTGCATGCTGCCGGCAACCACCCGGGCACGCACGCGCTGTGGCTGGAAGCCCTCGCCCTCGGCTATCGCGTCGCGGTGCGCCCCTCGCGGCGCGAGCCGTTCACCCCGCAACGGCTGATCACCGCGTTGCGCGACAACGGATTCGGTGCCGACCAAGTCGTGCTGCTACCCACCGACCACGCCGCCGCCGACCAGATCCTCGCCGACGCCGACCTCGGCATGGCCTACGGCGGCGACGACGTGATGGCCAAGTACGCCCACGACACAACCGTGCTTCCCCAAGGCCCCGGCCGGTCGAAGATCCTCATCACCGCCGACCAGGACTGGCGCGCCCACCTGGATACCATCGTCGACTCAATCAGCCACCAGGGCGGCACCGCTTGCGTGAACACCACCGCCGTCCTCGTGCAAGGCGACCCCACACCTGTCGCCGAAGCCGTCGCCGAACGCCTGGCTGAGATTCCCAGCCTGCCTCCGCTCGACGAGCGCGCCGTGCTGCCCGTCCAGCCGGTCGACTCCGCCCGCGTCGTGGAGAAGTTCCTCCGCGACAAGACAGCGGGCACCCGCTCGTGGCTCGGAGACATCGTCGGCGAACTGGGCGACGGCAGCGCCGTGCTGCGCCCGGCCGTGCACCAACTGGACAGCGCCGAGGACCCGCGGCTCAATACGGAGCTCTCGTTCCCTTGCGTGTGGATAGCTCCGTGGCAGGCAGACCAAGGTGTCGCGCCGCTCCGCAACTCCCTCGTGGTCACCGCGATCACCGGCAATGCGGACCTGCTCGACGCCCTGCTGGCCGAACCGACGATCAGCAATGTCTACGTCGGAGACCACCCCACGTACTGGCTGGCCCCGGGTATCCCGCACGACAGTTACCTGTCCGATTTCCTCATGCGCTCCAAAGCCGTCATCCGCGGCTGACCGAGAAAGACTGGCGCGCGGCGAGCCTGACCTGGCCGCGACGAGTTGCTGAGGTGCTCCCTGACCTGGAGTGGGGAGCTGGGTCACGCGGTGGGGACCTTGAACACGCTATTTCGTGTTCACGGTCCCTGTTTGGGGTCCACGGCCTCGCGCTGTGACCGCTGCGCGGCGTATCGGCGGCGGCGTGATTTCGGTGGGGTTCGCCAGGCGCGGACCGCTGCCACTCACCAACCTCGATCGATGACCTCCAGCCACGCTCGCGTAGGAAAGTGCTCGACCGGAAACGGCAGGTTGGTGAGTGCCGGCGGTCCGCCATCAGTCTCGCAACATCACGAACTGCGGCTGCAGTACTAGGCGGATGAACCCCGATCCCGGATTGAGCCCGTGGTCGTGCTCATGAGGCGATGCGGTTCAGCTCGGTCAACTCGTCCTCGGAAAGGGTCAGCGCAGCACCGGTGACGTTCTCGCGCAGATGCGCGACGGATGAGGTACCCGGGATCAGCAGAATGTTCGGCGAGCGGTGTAGCAGCCACGCCAGCGCGACGGCCATCGGTGTGGCGGCGAGACGGGTGGCGACTGATCCCAGCTCGTCGGACTGCAGAGGGGAGAAGCCACCGAGCGGGAAGTAGGGCACGTAGGCGATGTCCTGTGCGGCGAGGGCGTCGATCAGGTCGTCGTCGACCCGGTGGGCGACGTTGTAGAAGTTCTGCACGCACATAACCGGCGCGATGGACTGTGCCTCGGCGATCTGCTCTGCCGTCACCGTGCTGAGACCGAGGTGCTTGATCAGTCCTTCTTGCTGCAGTTGTGCGAGCACGCTGAACGGTTCGGCGATAGAACCAGGAGTGGGGCTGTCGAACCCCCCGACGCGCAGGTTGACGACGTCGAGTGCGTCTAGTCCGAGGTTGTCTAGATTGTCGTACACGGCTTGGCGCAACTGCTCAGGAGCTAGCGCCTGGGGCCAGCCGCCCTCGGCGTCTCGTAGCGCTCCGACCTTGGTAACGATGTGCAACGAGTCGGGGTAGGGATGCAGGGCTTCTTTGATGAGCTGGTTGGTGACATGAGGACCATAGAAGTCGCTGGTGTCGATGTGCGTGATACCCAGCTCCACCGCTTCGCGCAGTACGGCGACGGCAGCGTCGCGGTCGGCGGGTGGGCCGAACACGTGCGGGCCAGCCAGCTGCATCGCGCCGTACCCCGTGCGAGTGACCGTCAGATCCTCGGCCATGGTGAACGTTCCGCCGGGAAGTGTCTTCACTGCCATGAAATTCCTCTCCTCGTTGTTGCAAGTCCACGGCGTCGCGCCGATGCGGCAGACCAGCGACGACGTCAGCACGTGATGACTCCACACTCTGCCGAGCGGCGCGAAACAGGCAGAGCCCTGACGATCCTGGGAGCGGCAGGGACAGGCAGACCACGATCCACGCCGGTTACGGTGATCGATGTGAGCGAGAACAATTTGCTCGGTGACTACCTACGGGCCCGCCGCGAGCTCATCCAGCCCGACAGCGTCGGCCTGCCTGTCAACGGGGTGCGACGCGTCGCCGGATTACGGCGTGAAGAGGTCGCCATGCTCGCTGGTATCAGCTCCGACTACTACCTGCGACTTGAGCAGGGCCGCGACCGTAATCCGTCGATTCAGGTCCTCGAGGCCCTTGCCCGCGTCCTGCGCCTCGACCAGGCGGCGACCGATTACCTGCTAGGCCTGGCCGCGCCACGACCCCGTCATCGGCGACACCGTCCCAGGCGCGAGACTGTACCAACCGGTATCCGGCAATTGCTCGACGTCTTGGGCCTACCGGCCTTCGTCGAGGGCCGGTACTTCGACGTCCTCGCCGCCAACAGCCTTGCGCGCTCCCTCTCGCCCAACCTGCAGGTCGGCCAGAACCGGCTCCGCGCGGTGTTCCTCGACCCGGCCGAGCAAGCGCTGTACCCGGACTGGGAACACGCCACCGCGCGGCTGGTCGCCGGCTTACGCGAGTCTGTCGGAACCGATGCCGACGACCCACGTTTCGTCCAGCTCGTTGGCGAACTGTCGCTGTCCAGCGAACGATTCCGACGGCTCTGGGCGCGGCATGACGTTCAGTCTCCCGAAGGTATGCCGACCCGCATCCACCACCCTCAATTCGGGGACCTCACTCTCAGTCGCGAGAAGCTCGCCATCGGCGGAGCCAAGGGTCAGCTGCTCGTTGTCTACCACGCCCTACCCGGCACAAGTAGCGCCGAAAAGATGGCTCTCCTTGCCTCCCTGGCCAGCCCGACCACTTCGGTCGCCCGCGACGCGATTCAAGAGCACCCGACATTGCCGCGACCTGACAGTCCCGGACACGTGTAGACGCTCGAGAGGTGACGTGGAGTCCGTCCCTGGCGGCCGTTGTGGCTGCGAATGCCAATGGTGAGTGGGACTTACGCGCGGCAAGTTGGGACCGATGGATGGCGACACGCCGGGGAACTACGGACCGATGAGCTGGGGTAGCTGGTCAGGCGGCTTGGGCGGTGGCGAGGACGGGGTCGAGGTGGACTTCCTCGTAGGCGAAGTGGGCCTCGAGTTCTGCTGTCAGCCGTTCGAGTTCGAGGCGCAGGCGCTCGTCATTGTCTGCTCCGAAGCCGTCGTCACTCGAGCGAACGGCGTCGTTGCTCGTGCCGATGGTTGAGTTGACGCTTGAGTCGCTGTCCTGGCTTGAGTTGGCCTTGTGGCCTGAGTCGACGAACTCGCTTGAGTCTGGATCAGCACCTGAGTCCAGGTTGTTCACCAGGATGGCGATCTGATTGTTGAGCTGGGCAACTACCACGTGCTCGCGGCGCAGTCGTTCGAGGGCTGGGGCCAGTTCGGGGAAGTCCTGCTCGAAGGTCGGAAAGACGCCGTCCTCGCGGCTGTGGTGGGCGTGCAGCGATCCGCAGAACGACAGGCAATGGCGCCGCAGTTCTGCCGCAGGCTTCGGTAGTTCGACACCGGCGGTCTTGCCTTCCAGATAGTCGTCGACAGCGGCGCGCAAGTCGGCCAGCTCCTTCCGAAGCCCGGCATGTATCTCCTTCAATTGCGTACTGGCCGCCTGTCCTCGTTCAGGTACGCCGGCCGCCTGTCCGCGTGTACTTGCAGCGTGCTCGGGTTCAAGTGCACTGCAGCTTGTTCGCGCTCACCTGGGCTGGCCGCTGGTTCGTGCTCAGCACTGTCGATTCGAGTCAGTGCGACGACCGGGATCACCCGGTCCGTGTTCGCCTCGTATTGGGCGAAGGCTGGATTTCGGCGGGCCTGGTCGGCGTACAAGCGGTCCCGTTCCGTACCCATCAGTTCGGTCGCGGTTGCTTCGAAGCGGTCGTCGCCCAGTTCGACGAGCACCTGCGGGTTGGTTCGGAGGTTGTACAGCCAGGCGGGATTCGCCGGCTGGCCCGCGTTGGTGGCGAAGAGGATCAGCCGGCCGTCGTCCTCGGCGTACACGGTGGGAGTGGTGTGGGATCGGCCGGACCGGGCGCCTGTCGTGGTCAGCAGGAGGAGTGGAGCGCCCTCGAACATGCCGCCGACCCGGCCGTGATTCGCCCGGAACTCCTCGATGATCGGGCGGTTGAAGTCAGTCAACGCCGTTGCCCCTTCGATAGTCTCGCTGTGACTATTAATTTAGCTTTGAGAGCAAAACTATTTTGGAGACAAAGGCATGTCAAGCGGTCTCGGGGTAGACGAGAGCATCCGTACGATGCTGCTGCTGATGCCGCGGATGGTCGGCCGGGCGAAGCGGGCGAAGATTCCGGACGAGCTGGCAGGGATGTCGCTGGCGCCGCGGCATCTGTCGCTGTTCGCCTACCTGCTGTTCGACGGCCCGCTCGGGGTGAACGATCTCGCTGAGCGGCTCGAGGTGACGCCGGCGACGGTGAGCCTGATGGTGGGGGAGTTGAGCCGCAAGGGCGTCCTCGAACGCCGGGGGGATCCCGACGATCGGCGCCGCGCGATCATCAGCATCGACGAGGCGCATCGCCCGGCGATCGACGGCTGGCTGGCCAGGAGTGCCCGGGCCTGGCGCAAGGCGCTGGAACCGCTGACCGCGGACCAGCGGCAACTCTTCGTCGACACTCTCCGCACATATGAGAGTGCGATCTAGTGGTGTGTCTGGCAAATAGCTCTCAGTTGGAGATGCGTGCCGGGCTCCGACGCACACCACTAGCTGCTTCGGAGTGCCTTCAGATCGGCCCGGCAGCGGCGTTCGACCTCGGCCAGTTCGCGCAGGGTCTCGTCGATGTCGCGGCGGCGCTGCTCGAGTTCGGCCTGTCGGCTGCCGATCTGGTCCAGCAGGTAGACGAGTTGGCCCTCCTCGCCCGGCTCCGCGTCGTACATGTCGACGATGGTGGAGATCTCATCGAGGCTGAAGCCGAGGCGCTTGCCGCGCAGGATCAGGCCCAGTCGGACCTTGTCGCGCGGGTGATAGACCCGGGCCGTGCCGCGGCGTTCCGGCGTCAGCAGGCCCTTGTCCTCGTAGAACCGGATCGTGCGCAGCGTCACGCCATACGCCGCGGCCAGCTCGGCAATCGACCAGGTGCGCGCATCCATGCTCGAATCCAAGGTCACCGCGAGATTGTGCATGCACCTAAGCGTGCTTTACGTTTACGTAAGCGTCAATCATTCGCCTGGTCTGGAGCACGGCATGTCGTATGAGTTGTCCCCGGAGCACCGGGAGTTCGGCCACAGCGTCCGCGACTTCGCTCAGGCCGAGATCGCGCCGTACGCCGCCGAGTGGGATCGCAAGCACTACTTCCCGGTCGAGACGGTCCGGAAGATGGGCCTGCTTGGGTTGTTCGGGCTGACCGCGCCGGAGGAGTTCGGCGGTTCGGGCGGCGACTTCACCAGCCTGTGCGTCGCGATCGAGCAGATCTCCCGGGTCGATCAGTCGATGGGCATCACGCTGGAGGCGGCGGTCGGGCTCGGCATCAACCCGATTCTCACGTTCGGCACCGACGAGCAGAAGCAGCAATGGCTGCCGGACCTGGTCGCGGGGGAGCGGCTCGCCGGGTTCGGTCTGACCGAGCCCGAGTCCGGCTCGGACGCGGGCGCGACGAGAACCCGGGCCAGGCTCGACGGGGACGAGTGGGTGATCAACGGTTCGAAGCAGTTCATCACCAACTCCGGTTCCGACCTCACCTCCGTCGTCACCGTGACTGCGCGAACCGGCGAGAGGCCCGACGGCCGTCCTGAGATTTCCGCGATCATCGTGCCGACCGATTCACCCGGCTTCGTGGCCGAGGCGCCGTACGACAAGCTCGGCTGGCACGCCTCGGACACGCACCCGCTGTCGTTCACCGACTGCCGCGTGCCGGCCGGCAACCTGCTGGGCGAACGCGGCAAGGGCTTCGGTCAGTTCCTCGCCACCCTGGACGACGGCCGGGTCGCGATCGCCGCGGTCGCGCTCGGTTGCATCAAGGCCTGCCTGGAGATGTCGGTGCAGTACGCCGGCGAGCGGAAGACGTTCGGTGTCCCGATCGGCGCCAAGCAGGGTGTCGCCTTCCAGATCTCCGACCTGCAGGTGATGGCCGACGCGGCTGAGCTGCTCGTCTACAAGGCGGCGGCGCTGAAGGACAGGGGCGCGCCGACGAAGGAGTTCAAGCAGGCCGCGGCCGTCGCCAAGCTCTACGCGACCGAGTCGGCGGTCACCGCGACCCGGATCGCCACCCAGGTGTTCGGCGGTTACGGCTTCATGGAGGAGTACCCGGTGACCCGTTTCTACCGGGACGCCAAGATCCTCGAGATCGGCGAAGGCACCTCCGAGGTGCAGCGCCTGCTGATCGCCCGCGGCCTCGGCCTCCCCGTCGAATAACCCCTTACGTCCGAAGAACCTTGGCCTGTAGCGCAACCTTTTCGGACGTAGCGGATAGAAAGGGTGACATGAGGGATCACTGGACCGAGGTGAAGGTCGCGCGCGAGGCGACGCTGGCGCCGACCCAGAAGGCGGCGGCCAAGCTTGCCTCGCAGAACAAACTCTACGTCCGGGATCGGATCGCGCTGCTGGTCGACGAGGGCAGCTTCATCGAGGACGCCCAGCTCGCCAACGCGCTGAACCCGGGCCTCCCCGCCGATGGTGTCGTCACCGGCCGAGCGCTGGTCGACGGTCGGCCGGCGTTGCTGGTCGCGAACGACCCGACGGTGAAGGCCGGCTCGTGGGGCGCCCGGACGGTCGAGAAGATCGTCCGCATCACCGAGGTCGCGCTGCGCGACGAGCTGCCGATCTTCTGGCTGATCGACTCCGCCGGTGCGCGGATCACTGACCAGGTCGACCTGTTCCCCGGTCGTCGCGGCGCGGGCCGGATCTTCCACAACCAGGTCGCGCTCTCTGGCAAGGTCCCGCAGATCTGCTGTCTGTTCGGCCCGTCCGCCGCGGGTGGCGCGTACATCCCGGCCTTCTGCGACCTGGTGATCATGGTCGACGGCAACGCCTCGATGTACCTCGGCTCACCCCGGATGGCCGAGATGGTGGTCGGCGAGAAGGTGACGCTGGAGGAGATGGGCGGCGCCCGGATGCATACCAGCGTCTCGGGCTGCGGCGACCTGCTCGCCACCGACGACGCCGAGGCGATCGACCTGGCCAAGCAGTACTTCTCGTACCTGCCCGGTTCGTGGCAGTCCAACCCACCCTCGTACGACGCCTCGCCGGCCGGGCGGGACTTCACCCGTGACCTGGTCCCGGTGGAGGAGAGCATCGGCTTCGACATCCACGACGTGATCGACGCGATCGCGGACGGTGACACCTTCTTCGAGGTCAAGCCGTCGTATGCCCCTGAGTTGGTGACCGGCTTCGGGCTGCTGGCCGGCCAGGTGGTCGGGTTCGTGGCGAACCAGCCGGCGGTCAAGGGCGGCGTACTGTTCGTCGACTCGGCGGACAAGGGGGCCCGGTTCATCTGGCTGTGCGACGCGTTCAATGTGCCGCTGGTCTATCTGTGCGACGTACCGGGCTTCATGATCGGCTCGGAGGTCGAGCGGGCCGGCATCATCCGGCACGGCGCGAAGATGATCACCGCCGTGTCCGAGGCGACCGTGCCGACGGTGTCGGTGATCGTCCGGAAGGCTTATGGTGCGGGGCTTTACGCGATGTGCGGCCCGGGCTTCTCGCCGGATGCCTGCCTTGCGTTGCCGACGGCAAAGATCGCGGTGATGGGACCGGAGGCGGCGATCAACGCGGTCTACTACAACAAGATCCAGGAGATCGCGGACGAGACCGAGCGGGTGGAGTATGTCTCCAAGCTGCGCGAAGAGTACGAGACAGACATCGACATCCTCCGGCTGGCCGCCGATCTGGTGATCGACGCGATAGTCGAACCGGAGGACCTCCGCGAGGAGCTGATCGCCCGGCTGGCCGCGGCCCAGACCAAGTCCCGCCACTTCTCCACCCGCCGCCACGGCGTCCCGCCAGTCTGACCCCCGCCCTACGCAGGCCCTTCAGTGCCGGATGTTCCCGGCGTACCAGACAGCGAGGCGGCCGGCGTGTGGCCCGGCCTTGCAGCGGGAGCCCAACAAGCGAAGACTCGAGGCCAGGGGTCGCGGCGGCACCTGAGCCGCGAACCGAACCTCGAGAAACCTCGGAGGTCTTCATGGCACAGTTCCTCTTCCAGGTCGCCTACACCAGCGACTCCTGGGCCACCCAGGTCAGCGAGCACGGCAACGTGCTCGAACGGATCCAGCCCCTGCTCGACGGCTGCAAAGGAACCGTCACCGACTGCTTCTATGCGTTCGGCGACTACGACCTCGTACTGCTCGCCGACTTCCCGAGCGACGAGGAGGCAGCCGCCTTCTCCCTCGCCGTGACGGCCGGAGGGTCCGTCAAGTCGATCAAGACGACGCCGCTCCTCAGCATCGACCAGGGGATCGCGGCGATGAGGCGGGCGGAGGAGGTCGGTCGCAACTACCACCCGCCGGTCGCCACGAGCACCGCGCCTGGCGTGTAGACCCGACTGGCGTTCAGGTCAGCCATGCCGAGCTCATCAGTCTTGGCACGCTCTCGCTACGGTGGGTGTGGCGCCGCCCAGTTGCGCGGATCCATGCCGTCGTACAACCGCTGAGGAGAAGATGTGAGCTCGAAGGACTTCGCTGATCGGCTACGCGATCGGCAGACCCTGGTCGGCTATTGGGTGATGCTGGATGCACCGGCCGTCACTGAGCGGATCGCCTGCGTCGGTTACGACTATGTCGTGCTCGACGGTCAGCACGGCCTCATCGGCTACCAGGGCTTGCTCAACGGGCTGATGGCCATCGATGCGGGCGGTGCCCTTGGCAATGGGACGGTTGGCCTGGTCCGGGTCGAGGCGAACAACCCGACGCCGATCGGCCGGACCCTGGACGCCGGCGCGGCCGGGGTGATCGTCCCGCTCGTCGATACCGCGGACGACGCCGCGCAGGCGGTCAAGGCGGCGCGGTACCCACCGGCCGGCATCCGGTCGTTCGGGCCTGCTCGGTCCGCATTGCGGGTCGGGCCTATCCCGGCCGATTCCGACGCGGCGACCGTCGTACTGGCCATGATCGAGACGGCGCGCGGGCTCGAGAACGTGGCGGAGATCTGCGCGACGCCGGGCCTCGACGGCGTGTACGTCGGACCGTCCGACCTGCGCCTCGCCGTAGGTGGCAGGTTCCCCGGCGACCCCGCTGTAGCCGGTCCGTTCGAGGCAGCGGTCGAGTTGATCGCGCAGACTGCGCAGAAGGCCGGCATCGCGGCGGGCATCCACACCGAGGACGGCCAAACAGCGCAGCGCATGCTGGCCGCGGGCTACACCTTCGCCACAGTTGCCTCCGACCTGAGTCACCTCGAAGGTGTCGCCAGCGCCCACTTGGCAGCAGCACGCGCCTAGTGTTCGGGACACTGGTGTCCTGAGGTGGAGGAACTGAGCGCCCCCTCGGGTTAGGTTCGTAGGTAGCGGGCACAGGAGGAGGCCGGGATGAGGGCACCCGAGCGGGGAGCGCTGCCACTGTGGCTGGCCGGGACGCTGGGCCGGACCTACGGGCGGGTGACTGAGACCGTGCAGCGCCTCAGTGATGCGGACTTCGCACGCCCGACCCGCTGCAAAGGCATGGCAGTCGGCGCACTGCTCGTGCATCTCTTGTATGACGCCGAGCGCGCGCTGGTGGCCTTTGCGACACCCGCCGAGGAGGAGCCCGACCGAGACTTCGTCACCTACTGGCACGCGCACCCGGGCCGGTCCGTCAAGGACGAGACAGAGCCGGACACCCGGTTCGCCCAGGTGGTCGCATCGGCGTACCGGCCGGAGTCGCAGATGCTGGTCGGCCATTGGACCGAGTTGTCGGAGGCGGCGGTTCGCGCGGCGGCTGTCGCCTTGGCCGATCCGAAGCTCCGGGTCCGGACGCAGGGTCACGTACTCAAGGTCCCGGACTTCATCGCGACGCTGGTGCTGGAAGCGACGGTCCACCACCTCGATCTGACCGTCGATCTGCCGGATTCACCCGAGCCGGATCCGGAGGGCCTCCAGGTGGCGGCGCGCACCCTGGACGGGTTGTTCGGGCCGGAGGCGTGGGACGTCATCGGCTGGGACACCACGACTTATGTACTGAAGGCAACCGGTCGGCTGCCGCTCACCGACGAAGACCTGAAGATGCTCGGCCCGCACGTCACCAAGCTGCCCCTGCTCAGTTAAAAGACCCCGTCGAACGGGTCCTCCAGCGCCTGCCAGTCCAGCGTCGCCAGTTCGGTCTCGGTCAGCAGACAGGCGTCGAGGATCGCCTGCAGGCGGGCCGGATCCAGCCCGACGCCGGTGGCGAGGACCGTGCACTCGGCCAGATGGCCGGTGTCGGACCACTCGCCGAGAGTGCCCAGCGAAGCGCTGTAACCGGCCGACTCCCAGCGGACCCGCTGCGTCGGACGGCTGGCGAGCCAGACCACGCCGCGACTGCGGACCACCCCGTCGACGATGTCTTCCAGCGCGTCGTTGAGCCGCCCCGGGTGCAGCGGCCGGGTCGACCGCCACAACACGGTGGTGACGCCGTCGCCACTCGGCGGCATCCGGTCTTGCGCCGCAAGGTCGCCCGCCCAGGCCTCGGCTGCGGCGAAGTCGAACAGGCCCGTCCTCGCGACCGGTCCAGCCGGTACGCCGGTCAGGTCGGCCTCGACGAACGTGGTTCGCGGGTTGAGGTGGAGCACCAGGTTGTGCAGCCGCTCCGGCGCCGTACTGCGGTGAGCGTTGGCCAGCACGCAGACATCGGCGTACTCGATCTGGCGGGCGGTGAGTTCCGCCACGTTGCGCCGGTCGGGTAGACCCAGCGCCAGGCCGCGCTCGTCGAGGAGTTCGTCACCGGACAATTGCTGCACCAGCAAGACGGCATCGACCACGCAGGTGACGGTGTCGACGATGACCTCGGGCAGCATTGTGACCAGCGCGCTCGCCAGCGGCCGCGCCTCCATCCCCGGCGGCGCAGCCAGTACGACGTGTTGCCAGCGGCGCCGCGAGACCAGCGTCTCCAGTAGCGGCAGGAGCGACTCGATCAGCTGGCAGGCACCGCAGTAGTCGCCCACGGTGAATTCGCCGGCGTCGACCAGGCCGGACCGGTCGAGTACGCGCCAGGTCAGCACACCCCGGTCGGGCAGCTCGTCCTGATTCACCACCACGGCCACGGTGGTGGCGTCGATCATGGTGTCCAGGACAGGTTCGCGCAGCGTCGTCGACAGCCCGACGAGCAGCGTCAGCGGGGTCTTCCGGGGGGCGGGCATGCGGAGATTATATGAAAACGGTTTTCACTAGTCCAGAGCTGGGGCGGATCGGCTTTCCCGCCAGGCCGGGAAATTTGCGCGCCAGGGCGGGGATTCCGCGCTGTTGGCTGCCAGCCTAATTCCATCGCGCAAGTTTTCGTCCGTCTGATAGGCAGGGGCCATGACGATCGAGAACGGCCGGTTCGACGGCGAGTGGTCCACCTTGACCGAGCTGCTCTCCCTGGCGTTCGCAGCGCCCTGGAACGAGGCGCAACTGGAGGCGGAACGGCAGGTCTGGGAACCGGATCGGAGCATCGTCGCCACCGACGACAAGGAACTGGCCGGGCACACCGGTGCATTCTCGTTGTTGATGGCGGTACCGGGCGCTCAGCTCCCGGTCGCAGGCGTGTCCATGGTCGCGGTCCGGCCGACGCATCGCCGTCGCGGCATCCTGCGCGATCTGATGCGGGTGCAGTTGACCGAGCTGTACGAGACCAGAGCCGAACCGGTCGCCGCTCTGACCGCTAGTGAGCCGGAGATCTACGGCCGGTTCGGCTACGGTCTCGCGACGGATCATCTGGAGGTCACCATCCCGCGCGGCCCGAACCGGCTGCGGCCGGTGGCGGCTACCAAGGATGTGACCATCCGGTACGCCGACCCGGTCGCCTCGCTGGACCTGTGCACGAGCATCCACAACGCCGAAGCGGCAACCCGCCCGGCGATGTTCCGGCACGACGAGCGCTGGCAGGAGTACGTCAGCGTCGAGAACGTCCTCCATTCCGCGAGCAACGCCTCCCCGCCGCGCTGTGTGCAGGCAGAGCGGTCCGGCGAGACCACCGGCTACGCCCACTTCCGAACAAGCCGCGCCGGCAAGAGCGTGGTGGACGTGAGCCGGGTGCACGCGACCGACCTCCCGTCCCACGCCGCGCTATGGGAGTTTTTGCTCGACCAGGATCTGATCCAAGAGACGAAGTACGGGCAGTTGCCGTCGGACGATCCGCTGCTGTCTCTGCTGAACGACCCGCGCGCTGCCCAGCCGACGGTGGTCGACGGCCTGTGGGTCCGGCTGGTCGACGTACAGCGGGCTCTGGCCGGGCGCACCTACGAGAGCGAGGTGGATGTCATTCTCGGGATCGACGACGAATTCTGCCCGTGGAACGCAGGTGCCTGGCGGTTGGTCGGAGGACCGGCCGGAGCCACCTGCGAGCGAATTGACCAGGAGCCGGACCTCGTGGTCGACGTACGGGACCTTGGTGCGGTGTATCTCGGCCGCCCGTCACTGGCGCGGCTCGGGGCCGCCGGGCTGGTCGACGAGCGCACGCCAGGCGCGTTGGCGACGACCTCACGCGCCTTCGCCACCGAGCGGCTGCCCTGGCTCGACACCGGCTTCTGAGTCCGGTTGGGACGCAAGCCCGGTTGGGACGCAAGCAAATCCGCATTCCCGGCTCGGGTAGCCTGCCGGGATGCAGCCGACCGGTGCGAGCCGCCGCAGCGCCCAGGCGGTGGCCGTCGTCCTGATGCTGGGCGTCGCCGCCGTCGCGCTGGTCGTGCTCGCGTCGGCGGGCGGCAGTGTTCGGCCGGTGAGCGAGAGCACGATTTCCAGTTCGCCGCGGCCGATCCCGACACCGTCCGTCACGCCGAAGGTGAGTGTGCCGACCATGCCCACCCCGCCGCCCATGCGGGAAGGCAAGCCGCACCAAATGCCGGCCTGGTTGGCAGCCATCTTGAAGACGCTCCTGTACGTCGCCGGGACCCTGCTGGTGCTCTTCCTGCTGCGGATCCTGTATCGGATGATCCGCAACGTCAAACTGCCAATTGCCGAGACGAACGATGCGGATGACTGGGAGCGGGTGAAGGTCGACAAGCTCTCCGACGCCGTGGACGCGGGCCTGGCAGCCATGGAGTCCGGGACCGCCACCGACGCCGTGATCGCCTGCTGGGTAGCGCTGGAGGATGCGGCTGCGTCTGCGGGAGTGGCGCGGCAGCCTTCCGAGACACCGTCCGAGTTCACCGTCCGCGTGCTCGCGGTGGGCGGGATCTCCGCGCCGGAGCTGACCCGGTTGGCGGGGTTGTATCGCGAGGCGCGGTACTCGTCCCACGGGTCGAGCGAGGAAGCCCGGGCCGAGGCCCGCGCGGCGCTGACCCGACTGCGCGACGAGTTGACCGCAGCCAAGGCGGCGAAGGCGGCCGAAGCCGCTGCCCGAGCCCAAGCAGCCTCCGACGCTGAGACCGTGGCCGCAGTGCGGGCGGGTGACAAGCGATGAATCCTCAACGGGTGCTGGTGCAACACCTGGCGATCGCGGTCGGCGCCAGCATCGTGCTGGTGGCGGCCTTCGGCCTCGCAGGTACCCAGCCGCGTCCGATCTGGTTCGTCGCGATGGCCCTGGCGATCGGCTTCGGCTCGGTCGCTGTCCGGCTGCTCGTTCCTAACCTGATCGAGACCTTCTGGCCCCAGCGGTACGACGAGACGCTGTCGGCGCAGCGGATGCGCAGCAACGACAGCCGAACCCAGTTCCTGGCTACCTGGGTGCAGGAGTCGGACCGGGAGCGCCGGGCCGGTGAAGGCTCGCAGGCGTACGTGCGCCGGATCCGCCCGCTGCTGCTGGAGGTGACCCGGGATCGGTTGTTGCACCGGCACGGCATCGACCCGTCGCTGGAACCGGACCAGGCCCGAGAGGTCGTCGGGGACCAGGTCTGGGAGCTGATCAGTGGCACGACCGCACGGACCGCGTCGTTGGCGGAGATCGAGCAGGCAGTACAGACCATCGAGAAGTTGTGAGGAACTGTGATTGAACGCGAGCTGGGACTGGCCGAGGTTTCGGCGCTGAGCCGGAAGGTGCTGGACCGGGTCGGCGAGGCCGTGGTCGGCAAGGGCGAGGCGCTGGAGCTGGTACTTGCCGGCGTCCTGGCCGGCGGCCACGTGCTGCTGGAGGACTACCCGGGGTTGGCCAAGACGCTGGCGGCGCGCTCGTTCGCGCAGGCGCTCGGGCTGGACTTCCGCCGGGTGCAGTTCACCCCGGACCTACTGCCGTCCGACGTGACCGGAGCCTTCGTCTTCGACCAGCGCACGTCGGACTTCGTCTTCCGCCCGGGCCCGATCTTCACCGGCCTGCTGCTGGCTGACGAGATCAACCGGACGCCGCCGAAGACCCAGGCCGCGCTGCTCGAGTCGATGCAGGAGCACCAGGTCACGGTCGAGGGCGAGACCTTCCCGCTGCCGAAGCCGTTCCACGTACTGGCGACGGCGAACCCAGTCGAGTACGAGGGCACCTACCCGTTGCCGGAGGCGCAGCTTGACCGGTTCATGCTCCGGGTCGGGTTCGGCTATCCCACCGCGGCCGAGGAATGGGAGGTGTTGCAACGCCGGATGCAGCGCCGCCAGGAGGACCAGGTCGTTGAGGCTGTCACGGACGCAGCCGGCCTGATCGCGGCCCAGCGAGCCGTCGAGACAGTCACGGTCGATGACACCGTCGGCCGGTACTGCGTTGACCTCGCCGCCGCTACCCGCAGGGACTCGCAGGTACTGGTGGGCGCCTCGCCGCGTGGATCGCTCGCACTGTTGCTGACCGCCCGCTCGTACGCCGTGATCCAGGGGCGCGACTACGTCGTACCGGAAGACGTGAAGGCTGTCGCGATCCCCGCACTGGCGCACCGGATCACCGTCCGGCCGGAGCTCTGGCTGCACGAGGTGACCGGCGCGACCGTGGTCCGGACCGTGCTCGGCTCGGTGCCGGCCCCGCCGACCGTCGGCGCCCGGCAAACCCCCGTGGACGCCCTGCAATGAGCAGTCCGGGCCGTTGGCAGCCGACTCACGCCCAGGTCCGCGCCGTCGTAGTGGCTGCGCTCCTGCTGGTGGTGGCCGTGCTTGCCCGCCGCCCGGACGCGGCCGTGCTCGGCCTGCCGTTGGCCGTCATCGCCGTCTGGGGCCGGTACTTCCGCCCGCGCGATCGGCCGAAGGTCAGTACCGAGCTCGACGCCGATGTGCTCTTCGAGGGCCAAGCGACAACGTACCGGTTGCGGGTCGAGGAAGGGCTGGACCCGGACGTCGACCTGGTCGTCGCGGCCCTGCCCCGCGGCCGGTGGTTCCGCTACGACCCCGTGCACGCGGCGATCGCCGAGCCTGTCGAGAGCGGAGCCGTTGAGCTCGAGGTGGGCGTCCGCTCGGAACGTTGGGGCTTGCGCCGGCTGGAGCGCCCGTTGGTCGTCTGTACGTCGGTGCTCGGCGGGTACCGGACCGACGTACTGGCGACTGAGCCGATGGCCGTTACCACGTTGCCGTTGCGGGCCGGGTTCGCTGCGGTGGACTCCGTGCCGAGGCCGGCCGGGCTGGTCGGTCTGCACCGGTCCCGGCGGCCTGGTGAGGGCACCGAGTTGGCCGGCGTCAGGCCGTTCCGCACGGGTGATCGGCTTAGGCGGATCAACTGGGCCGTGTCCGCGCGGACCCAGGAACTGCACGTGACCTCGACCTGGTCCGACCGCGACACCGAGGTCGTCATTCTGCTCGACACCGGCGACGAGGTCGGAGTAAGCGAAGGTATCGACGGCCGTTCCAGCAGCCTTGATACCGCGGTCCGGGCGGCTGCTTCGATTGCCGAGCACTACCTGCGCCACGGCGACCGGGTTCGCCTGATCGACACCGGCACGGTTGTTCGCGGAGTACGGGCCGGCAGCGGTCGTGGTCACCTGCGCCGGATTCTCGACGTACTGGTGCACGCGGACCGCAAGGGCGGGCAGCAGGATGAGAAGCAGCTGGCCCGGCGGCACCGGATCAGGCCGGACAGCCTGGTGCTGGTGCTGAGCCCGCTGTTGCGTCAGCCGATCCTCGGGTACATCGTCACGCTGGTGCACTCCGGCTGCACGGTGATCGCAGTGGACACGCTGCCACCGGATGTCGGCGAAACGGTCGACCGTCAGCAGCACGACGAGCGGGCCTGGCCGTTGGCCTGGCGGCTGCGGCTGCTGGAACGACGGTCCGAGCTCGACCGGCTGGGCGACCTCGGCGTACCGACAGTGCGCTGGCGTGGCGCCGGGACCCTGGACGAGGTCCTGCGAGACGCCTCCCGCCTGGCCTCCGCGCCGAGGATCCGCTCATGACCGTGGCCGAACGGATCACGCTCTGGCTCGCACTGATCAGAGCGTCGAGTCTGGCAACGGTGCTTTGCCGGCTGACGATCGCCGCCGCCGGTACCGTGGCGGTGCTGCTTCCGGCGTCGCGGCCATGGGATGAGCTCAACCTGATCCCTTTGCTCGCGGTTCCGTTGCTGCTGGTTTGTGTGGTTCTGCCAGACTCGGCTGCTCCGCTGTTCTTCATCCTCGTGGTCGTTGCCGGATGGTTGCAGCGGGCACCTAGCGGCGTCAGCTGGGACTTAGTGCTGACCGGGATCGCCTTGCTGGTCGTGCATCTGACCTCGGCCTTCGCCGCGCAGTTCCCGTCGTACGCCAGGGTCGAAGGTCGAGCTCTGCGCAAGTGGTTGCTACCGGCCATGATCGCGTTATTGCTCGGCCCGGTGGTCGCAATGGGGGCCGCGGTAATCCGGGGGGCCGACCTAGCGGGCTCCATGGTGCTCACGGTTGCAGGTCTGGCGGCCGCCACCGGAGCCGTCTGGTTCGCCGCCACGGATGAACAACGTACGCCGGGGGAGTCAACACGCTGGTGGCGTTCTCGGCGAGGCGAGCACCAACTGTGATGCCGGCTTCCTGACTGATCCGTGG
>JAWWPC010000259.1:0-19588 GCA_033851055.1 Kribbellaceae bacterium
GCTGGTGCGCGGTTCGGTCCGGGTCGAACTGGCGGCTGAGATCCGTTATCGCCCGCGCATCCTCGCCCGCCCACGGGCGCACGCCTGGGTGCTCTCGGGAGGACCCGTTTACCCCTGGGACGCGTGAACTCACCACAACCCGCACATCGGCATCACCGCGCGGATCGCGGCATGTGCGGTCGTTGCCGACCGTCGTCTGACAGGCTTCCGGCATGGCCGAACCGCTCTTTGTCAGTATCGAAGAACTCCGATCCGCACTGAGTCGAGCCTTGACTGCAACGGAGGAGCGGCTTGGGTCAGAGATCCGCTCTGCAGGACGACTACTACTGGCATCTCCAGGTGGACGATGCGTTCGACATGAGCAGAGAGCCCGAGTCGCTGACGGTGGGCCAACTGAGTGACGACCTGGCGAATGTTCGCGAGCCGGGTGACGTTGAACCTGAGACCGCCTGGCATGAACTGTCGCATCTCGTTGGTCTGCTCCGCGCCCTGGAGCGGCTCGCACGGCGGTAGCACCAGCTCATCGGAACAACCGCTCGAGTCGCGACGGATCCGGTTACTCGTCGCGATAGAGGTTCTCGACGAGCGGGTCGGTCCCCCCGCCCTCGATGGCGCGACGAACCGCCGCCTTCCAGTCATCCCATCTCGCAGGATCGGCCTGCAAATACTGGTGAAAGAGGACCAGTCCCGTATCCGGCTCACTCTCCATCGACACGTACTTGTCAGTCATGAAGAACGCGGCTCGAAAGGCTTCGTCCAGCGTCAGCGTGCGGGGCAATGGCTCCTCAGTCCCAGCAGGAGTCTCCCATCCCGTGCTGGGATCGCACGCTCATCGGCCATGACCGCGCGGATCGCGGCATGTCCGGACGTCTGAGGTCAGGCGCCTGCCACCGGCCGCTGACGGGACAAGTCTCAGAAGAACTCATCGAGCAGCCGGTAGAAGTCGACCTTCCTCTCGTCGACCTCGATGCCGTAGTCGGCGAGGTACTGCGTCGCAGCCCACGGGCCGAACTGGGAGTTTTGATTACTGGCTAGGGAGCGCGTCGCGATAGCGAGGTCGGACCACCGGTCAGCCACTCCGAGGCGCCCGGTGTCGATCACGCCGGTCACCTCGACCATGTCCGGGTCCAGTAGGACGTTGGTCAGGCACGGGTCGCCGTGACAGACCACCAAGTCCTCCGAGGCCGGACGGCTGGCAAGCAGTTCTTGGACCAATCGCTGCCTTGTCCACCCCTTGCGCCCGGCATCCAGGTTGTCCAGATCCGGGTCAGCGGCCAGGGCTTGCGGCACTACCCCCTCCAATCGGCGGTCGAACGGGCAGTCGTGGATCGGTAGACAGTGCAGGGCTCGGCTCAGGCGGGCAAGCGCTTCCACGACCCGCGGGCGCGCTTCGACAGGCCAGGGTTCGGCAGCCGTTCGGCCCGGCACTTCGGCAGTAACCAGTAACCCCGGCTGACATTCGAGAACCTCCGGCACCGGGATGCCCTGCGCGCGCAGCCACGTCAGACGAGCGGCTTCTCCGACTAGGTCATTGGATCCGTCCGCTGACAGCTTGCGGTACACCCCATCACGCTTCGACACCTCGGCCCCTGAACGGCCGGTCGTCACCCTGCTCCACATGAGCGCCACAGTGCCATACGGTTCGGCGGAGACAGTGCCGGCTCCGTGTGGCCACCAGGCGCTCGTCGGCATGACAGGACGTTCGCGCACCACCGGTTGTTCGGGGCAACGGAGTACCAGATCGCCACGGACACGCGGTACATGTGGCGGCCGGGACGTTCGAGACAGATTACCCGCGGACCCTGTCAGGTGGTGCTTACGAGCGCCGATCGGCGGATTCTGTCAATGGCTCTGACAATGAAGGGGAGTCGGAACATGCCATAAATGGCAGTCATTACAGCTGTTCGGTCAGCCTGTCACGCTGGAGACAGCCCAGTCTGGGTGGCGCGTCGAACTTGTAAAGCGGTGGTCCGCGGTTCGGGTTCGCCCGTGTGCTTTCGCCGCCGAGCTGGGCATGTGGGCTGCCTAACGCTTATGGCATTCCCATGGGCGCCGACAGTCTCCAGGTCAAACACCCGACGCCCGAACACTCAGCACCTCGCGCCGAGCCGGATGGTGGACTGGAGCCAGCGGCCCACGCCGCCAGCAAGCTGGCCGATCCGCAACGGCGTGCCCTGTCGCGTCATCTGGTCGAGCGCAGCCGCCATTCGCGACCTCGCCGGCTGCCACCTTGGGTGAGGACGGCTCACCTGCGCGTCAGGAAGTCCCCGACATGCTGGGCCCATAGATCGGGCTTCTCGTAATGGCACATGTGGGCGGTGTTCTCGACGAGTGCCAACGTGCTTCCCGGGACGGCTCGGTGGAGTCGGTGCGCGAGCTGAACGGGGAATCCCATGTCCTTGTCTCCATGGAGAATCAGGATCGGTTTGCCGCAGTCGCGAAGGATCTGTTCGGCGTTGCCGACGACCCAGGGGTGCATGCGGCCGTCGAGGTACCGCTCGTAGCTCCAGTCACCTTGATCCAGGCCTTCGAGCAACGCGAGATAGCCGGGAGCTAGGTCGATGTTCGATACGAAGATTGTGGAGTTCCGCAGCGCCCCGTCGGCGGCGCGCTCGATCTCTTGACGCCGTTGGAACTCATCCCAGTCTCTGAGGTAGGGCTCGTTCTCAGAGCTGTCGTAGGCGGTGGTCGAGGCGAGCACGAGCCGGCGGACATCGTCAGGATGTTCCTGGACGTACCTCGTGGCTGCTCGACCTCCGGTGGAGAATCCGAGCAGATCCACCTGGCCCAGGTTCAGCGTCCGGATCAGACGGTGGGTGTCTTCGATGACGTATTCGGGCTGCAGGGCCTCCGGTGACAGGTCGCGGCTGCTCTGACCGCATCCTCTGAAGTCGAACAGCACCACGTGATGGCCGACAGCGAGAGGTCGTACGCCGGGTAGCAGGTAGCTATGACCCACGTCGGGCCCACCGTGGAGGACGACGAGGGACGGCCGCTCTGGGTCCCGCCGGCCAAGTTGGCGCACGAACAAGGTCACCTCGCCGAGATCAACCAGGGAAGTCTCGTCCATGCGATCAACCCTCCTTCGGCGGGGTGGGGGTCTGCGGTTCGGGCAGATTGAGGACGGCGGCCGCCAGGGATTCAAGGGCTGCCGTTCCTTCGGCAGGGTTGCGTGTGGCCCAGTACGTGGCTTCGAGTCCCTGGATCTCGCGGTCCATGCCGAAACGTTCGTACCGCTGCGGTAGGTACTTAGGGAACGGTGGATAGTGCCCCTCGAAGAGGAACCACGCGGTGTAGATGAGCTTGTGGAGTTGAACCGCAAGGCTCGCGTGGAGCCATCGGTTCTCGCACTCGGCCGCCCGGTATAGCTCTTTGATGAAGCCGGGCGCCGCGGCTTCGAGCTGGTGCCGTACGTTCGCGACGAGCGGAGCCGCAGGGGTCTGGACTCGCGAGCGGTGCTCAGCTCCCAGGCCAGTTGGATCGAGCAACAGCTCAGCTTCGGCCAGACCCGCGGCGACATAGATCGGCAGCGGCCACGCTGTGCCTGCCCAGCCGTCGCCTTGCTCGAGTTCGCCCATCCAATTCTCGAACGTGCGGCGAGGAACGTGCATGAGATCTACGTCGTAGCCATCGAGGCGCGTCTGCTCCAACGCCAGCCGTCCGTGCGGGGTGAGCTTCGACTGTCCGGGCAATGTTGACGCGTTGGGAACGTCCTTGTCCCAGATGAGGATGAGGTCGAGGTCGGAATCCTGGGTCAGGCCCGTAATCACCGATCCCTGGCCGTACATCCAGCTGAGGTCGTCAATATCAGCGCGGCGGTAATGGTCGACCAGGCGCTCCACCACCAACGCAGCAGAAGGTCGACGCAGGGATGATCCTCGCATGGCCAGAGGCTACGGAATCAGCGGGGCATCTCCACGATTCCCCTGCCGCGGACACGGCAACGACTCCACGCCGGCATGGACCTCCGTTCAAGACCAGACTGCTCGAATCCCGTGCTCGGTCCACCCGTCGTCGGGCGTTCGCACACCCCACGACCATCACGAGACTTGACTAGTACAGAGAATCCGGTTCCCGATCTTCGGATCCTTTGCCCACGACGGCACCAGCCCCCACTTCAGGTTCCGCAACCTGTCGCTGTGGCTCCGCATCCGCGCCCGCGCCGCGCGGGTGCGAAGAGAGGACAGTTGGACTGGCCTTGGTGGGAGTGACGTTGTAGTCAGGCGCCTTCTCCTCGTCAGCCAGTGCCTCTTCGATCTTGAACGTCTCCAGCAGATCGGAGCGGGTACGGCTAGATGCGTAGCGTCCACACATGTCTCCCAGAGTGCCGCATGTCGGGAGCTTGCTTGTGGATAACTGCGACGGGGGAGTGGGAGAGTCAGGCAAGCTCGAGGTGTCGCCAGCCGCGGCCGAGACCACTCGGAGGCGTAGCCGCTGCCCGCATAGCGTCGAGGTACCAGGCCCTGTGAGAAGGCAGGCCCCGGCTGGCGATCCCACCTCGCATCCATGCCGCTCCGGCCGCCGAGCTCCCGCCGGGGGCCGACCTTATATACGACCGGCGACCACTCGGGTTGACTCGCATTGCGCAGGGTTCGCAACACGAATGGCTACACGCGAGGCGAGTCAGCGAGGGGCAGTCTCGGACCGGCCTGCGTCTGACCTGCGGGTTTGGGTGGCGCGCCCGGCAGGATTCGAACCTGCGACCAACGGATTAGAAGTCTGTCCCAAGTCCCTTGTCGCTTGGGCTCCCGCCAAGTCGTTGGAGGGTGTTCGATGAGTCTAGACAGCGACCAGGCGAGGGACTGTCGTGTGTCGTGGATCCATCGCTCGTGTTGTTGGTGATCGCCGGTGTGCAGGGAATGTCGGCCGCGACGCGAGTGAATGTCCGACACGGCCCGGTCGGCGGCTTGAAGCGCTAGGTTGGGTGTGGGGATCAGGGGTGGCCGTGGGGGTGTCGTGGGGGCTGTCGTCGAGATGACTGGTCCAGGAGCTACCGGACGGCGGCCGGCTGGAGATCATGCTCGGGAAGAACAACGACCTGTCCTGGCTGGGACAGGCACCGGACACACCGGAGGGGATATGAAGAAGCTGGTGACCTATGGAGCGATCGGGTTCGCGGCGTACTACCTGCTCACGCAGCCCGTGAACGCCGCGAACGTGGTCGGCGGCGCGGCCGGGGGAGCGGGTAGCGGGGCCCACTCGGTCTCCCAGTTCGTGAACGCGCTGTTCAAGAAGTAGGACACAACGAGAGCAAAGGACGAAGAGACATGACGCGAATCGAGTACGGCTCCGAGGCGTTTCGCCGGCTGACAGCGTCATGTACACGCTGAGCTCCTTCAAACGCAGGCTTATCTCGTTCGGCCGGGAGGTTGATGTCGAGATTGGCGCCGGGTCAGTGCGGTGGCTCGACGCGCAGGAACACTCCGGCTTGAATATCGGCGATACCGAGACGCAGGTGATATTTGTCGAACTCAAAGAGCCTTCCCTCAGCCAAAATGTTGCCGCCGGAAGCACGCCACTGGGTCCTTCCTCACCGTAGAGGGCAACTCGCTGCTCCGAGGGACGCGCCACATGGTCAGGAATCGGAACGTCCTACTTTCGGCAGATCCGGTAACCGGCGAGGACACGCAGGCGAGGACGGATTTCCCTATTCGCGTCGGATCCGGTGCGGTCGTGGCCGCCGCCAGGCCGGGCCGGACGAGACGGTTTCCGGCGCATCCACACCAAGACCCCTGGTCACACTCCATGACGAAGCTAGCCGTCTCCGGGCAGCCGCTCATGGCCGCAAGCGGGCAGATTCCGATGGCCGCCAACACAGTTGTCCTTCGCTCCTGAACGCGTCTTGCCCAGCCAGCCGTGTTCGGTCGGCTTGGAGGGGCAGCAGGTTGCGGATCTCACGGAACGGCGTGTAGTAGGTCCGGCTGGCCAGCCCGGTACCGTCCGCACGGCGGCAAGACGGCGATCCGCGTCGCGAAGTCGTCCGAGACCCCTTCACCAGCAGTGCTTTCCGTCGCTGCTCGAACAGTGCGAGCTCCCGTCCGCGCAACACCTCGGGCAGAGCTGCCGTCAGCTTCGCGATGCCGGGCGAGAAGAAGTCGATCAGCTCGGCAATGTCCACCGGCGGGCGCCGAGCCCCTCGTCACCATGACCCGCAGCGCCTACGCGCGCCGACGGCTCCCCGGTCGAGTTCGGCGACCACTGCTACCGAGCCGACCAGTACTCAGTCGAAGTCGTGGTCTCCGACCGCTGATGTCCCGGTGGTGGTGGGAGGGGAACAGTGGGCCTACCTGCGCCGGTCGCTCGGTGCGGTTGCGTGATCGGGAGGCTGGCAGAGGCCAGCCGGATGGGACCCTAAGCGTTCCACGGCAGTAGGGTGTCTGGTTCCACCGCGAGGATCGCCGGATCTTCCTCGCTGACATACTCCTCGTCGAACGGCCACCGTCGATCCCCGAGATCCGACAGCAGCAGGAACCGCAGGAACCGGTCGAGGGACGACGCCACCACATAGGACAACTTGTCCGGATCTTCCATCACGTCGACGAAGTACACGGCGTCCCGATCGAGGTGCTGCCGGGTCGCGTCCAGGACATAGTGGTTCCCGTTCCCGTCCCCGGCAACCGGGATCCACCGGTTCTCACGCCACGAGGGAACGAGCTCCAGCACACCACCGATGTCCAGGAAGTCCTCGGGCGGGTCGGCCCCGTAGATCCCACCCGGTCCCGCGATCACCCCGTTGCAAACGCGCAACCAGTCGACCAGGTCGGCGAGGGGCTCGAAGCCGATGGCCTGCCGCAGCTGGTCCAGCTGCTCGTCGGTCGCCCCACTCACTGGCCGCGGGGAAGGCGGTCTCTCGACCCGACCAAGCAGGTCGAGGACCTCAGCGTAGCGAGAGTTCTCTGTCATTTGGGAAAGACCATCAGATGTCGAACTGTTCGTCGATGTCGATAGCCTTCTGGATGATATCGGCGCTGGATGGTGAGACCCGCCCCGGCCCGGTGTCTCCAGCTTCGTGCCGACGGTGTGCGGCACTATCGTCACCACAGCGCCGCACTGCAGCGTGCGGGACAGGTACCCGATGGCGCTCACCGGGTCGCCGCCCTAGATCCCGCAGTCGAAGTACGCCGTCCAGCGTCCGGCGTCGGTTGGTCCGGCCGTAGGCGTCGAAGGTCGCGGACGTGGTGACCGTCTTCGTGATCTGGTCGGGCCCGCTCGCTTCGACGGCGGACGCGGTCTTGGTGATGTCACCCTTGCTGACCCGGCCACCCGCGGTGTCCGAACCGTCGTAGTACTGGTCCTTGCCGGAGATCAGGCTCTTCGGCGCGGCACACGTCCCGTCGTATGCGTCGTCGTCGGGATCGGTCTTGCCGGGCTCGACCGGCGTGGTCCTGGCCGAGACGTAGGTGTGCAGCGATCCACCCAGCTCGTACGTCGGAGCGCCGGACGCGTCGAGCTGGAACTGCTGGGTCTCGCGCTCCTTGCCTCGCAGCCACGGTCCGTCGATGGCGCAGGCTGCTCGGGATCGGGTGGGCAAGGCGCTGCCGGATCGCGGTCTTCCTCGACCTACAACGGCGCCTCGTGAAGCACACCTTGCCTCGATCCCTTGGCACGATCGAGCACGGACTGTCCATTGGCCGCATCGAGCCGGCCCGACACAAAGGTCTGCCTGATCACCCGAATCGCGTTCGGGTTCGGCTCGCCCGATGCCCCTGATCGCCCTAGCCATGCTCAATCCCGGCGGTCACCGCCCCGGTCCTCCCCCGGCCGGACCTGACCCACGGAGCAGTCAGAACAGCCAGAATCTGTATCGGCGATCACCTATATATCGGTCATCCCCGATACAAAATTCGGCTTCTTCCTTGACGCCACGCACCCCAGGATCGCCGTTCGTCTTACCCACTCGCAGCAATTGGACCCAAAGAGAACTGGACCCACGCTGAACCGGATGGACAACCTCGACCCGTCGGCGCTCGACGTCATGGCTCAAAGACCACCGCCGTGCCGCCAGGCGGCGCTGGCGTAGTACGACGGTTCAGGCCTGGTTCTCCAGCAGGGTGCGAACCAGTCGGAGGCCGACGGAAAGGTGAGCCAGCTCGGGGCTCTCCGTGTCGACAATCTCCTCCAACATCGAGGCGGCCCGGCTGAGGGCTACCTCGTTTGTGTCCTGCCAAGCGATCACCCGTTCCTCGGCCTCCTGACCGGCAACGGTCGAGGCCAGCACCTGGGCCGTGAGCCGGGCATGCACTGCGTGCAGGTCGTCGCGCAGGGCGGCTCGCGCCATCGTCTGCCAGCGGTCGGTTCGCGGCAGGTCGACGATCCGCTCCAGGAACCGGCCGAGCTGCAGCCGCTCACCGAGGGCGAAGTGGACCTTGGCAACCTCCAGTACGTCGAGGTCGTCGCAGTGCGCGGTCTCCACAATGCCCAGCCCGGCATAGGCCGGTGGCAGGACGGCGATCCGGGTCGCGAAGTCGTCCGAGACCCCCTTCACCAGCAGGTCCTTCCGGCGCTGCTCGAACAGCGCGAGCTCCCGTCCGCGCAACACCTCGGGCAGAGCTGCCGTCAGCTTCGCGATGCCGGGCGAGAAGTAGTCGATCAGCTCGGCGATATCCACCGGCGGGCGGCGGTTGCTGACCAGCCAGCGGGTTGCCCGCTCGACCATGGTGCGGGTCTCCAGCCGCATGTTGGTCTGGGTGTCGGCATCGACCACGTTGTCGAGTTCGGCGTTGCGGGCCAGCAGGTCGGGCTGGCTGAAGATGCGGCTCGCGGCCAGGTTGGCCCGGACCACGTCCTCGACGCTGCCGCCGGTCTCCAGCGAGAGCCGGTGGTACGACGTGATGCCGGACGAGTTGACGAACTCGTTCACCACCTGGGTGGCGATGATCTCGCGGCGCAACTGGTGCGACTTCATCGGCTCACCGAATCGCTCCTGGATCACCCGCGGGAAGTAGCTCGCCAGTTTCGCCGCCAGATACTCGTCGTCCGGCAGCGAGGTCTTCAGCAGCTCCGCCTCGAGCACGATCTTCGTGTACGCGATCAGCACCGACAGCTCCGGCGAGGTCAGCCCGCGCCCGTCCGCACCGCGCCGCCTGAACTCCGCGACGCTCGGCAGGAACTCCAACTCACGGTCCAGCAGGCCCTGCCGCTCGAGTCGGCGGATCCAGTCCTGGTGCACATGCAGCAGCGCCGGCGCCTGCGCGCTCGCGTTGGCCAGGCCGATGTTCTGCCGGTAGTTGCTCTTCAACACCAGCGCGGCGACCTCGTCGGTCATCGACGCGATCACGTCGTGGCGCTGCTTCTCGGTCAGGTCGCCGTCGGCAACGACCCGGTCCAGCAGGATCTTGATGTTCACCTCGTGGTCGGAGGTGTCCACCCCGGCGACGTTGTCGATGAAGTCGGTGTTGATCCGGCCACCGGCGAGTGCGTACTCGATCCGGCCGAGCTGGGTGAAGCCCAGGTTGCCGCCCTCGCCGACAGCCTTGGCGCGCAGGTCCTTGCCGTTGATCCGGATGGCGTCGTTGGCCTTGTCGCCGACATCCGCGTCGGTCTCCGAAGAGGCCTTCACGTAGGTGCCGATGCCGCCGTTCCAGAACAGGTCGACCGGCGCCTTCACGATCGCCTGCATCAGTTCGGCCGGTGTCAGGGTCGACGGGTTGCCCTCGATGCCGAGCGCGTCGCGCACCTCCGGCGAGATCGGGATCGCCTTGTCCGTGCGCGGATAGACGCCTCCGCCCTCGGAGATCAGCGAAGCGTCGTAGTCCGCCCAGGACGACCCCGGCAGGTCGAACAGCCGACGCCTCTGGGCGTACGACGAGGCCGCGTCGGGTGTCGGGTCCAGGAAGATGTGCCGGTGGTCGAACGCAGCCACCAGCCGGATGTGCTCCGACAGCAGCATGCCGTTCCCGAAAACATCACCCGACATATCGCCGACGCCGACGACGGTGAAGTCCTCGGCCTGGCAGTCGTGGCCCATCTCGCGGAAGTGCCGCTTGACCGACTCCCACGCACCGCGGGCAGTGATGCCCATCGCCTTGTGGTCGTAGCCGACCGAGCCACCCGAGGCGAACGCGTCACCCAGCCAGAAGCCGTACTCCTTCGCGACACCGTTCGCGATGTCGGAGAACGTCGCCGTGCCCTTGTCTGCGGCAACCACCAGGTACGCGTCGTCACCGTCGTACCGGACCACGTCGCGCGGCGGAACGATGTGGCCGGCAACGATGTTGTCGGTGATGTCCAGCAGGCCGGAGATGAAGGACTTGTACGACGCGATTCCCTCAGCCAGCCAGGCCTCCCGGTCGACCGTTGGGTCCGGCAACTGCTTCGCGTAGAAGCCGCCCTTGGCACCGACCGGCACGATCACCGAGTTCTTCACCATCTGCGCCTTGACCAGACCCAGCACCTCGGTCCGGAAGTCCTCCCGCCGGTCCGACCAGCGCAACCCGCCCCGGGCGACCGCGCCGAACCGCAGGTGCACGCCCTCCAACTGCGGCGAGTACACGAAGATCTCGTACGCCGGCCGCGGCTGCGGCAGGTCCGGGATGGCCTTCGGCTCCAGCTTGAGCGAGATGTAGCTGCGGGGCTGTCCGTCCGGGCCGGGCTGGAAGTAGTTCGTCCGCAGCGTCGCCTTGATCACGGTCAGGTAGGACCGCAGGATCCGGTCCTCGTCCAGACTCTTCACCGTGTCGAGCGCGGCGACGATCTCCTTCTCCAGCTGGGCGACCGCGTTCACCCGGTCCGGGTCGTCGGCGGCACCGCGGGCCGGGTCGAAGCTGGTCTCGAACAGCTGAACCAGCAAGTCGGCCACGTCGACGTGGTTGAGGAAGGTGTTCTCGATGTAGTCCTGGCTGAACGGCGTGCCGCCCTGCCGGATGTACCTCTGGTAGGCGCGCAGGATCGACACCTGCCGCCAGGTGAGGCTGCCCCGGAGCACCAGCGCGTTCAGCATGTCGCTCTCGGCCCGACCCTCCCAGACCGCCTCGAAAGTGTCGGAGAAGAGCTCGCGCAGCTCCTCCTTCTCCTCATCGTCGCCGGACGACCGCAGCCCGAAGTCGTAGATGTACGCCGTGCCGCCGGGCCGGCGGATCTCGTACGGCCGCTCGTCGATCACCTCGACGCCCATGTGGGTCAGGTGCGGCAGCACCTGCGAGAGCGACAGCGACGTACCGGTCCGGTAGACCTTGAACCGGCGCTCGCCCTCCCACTCCAGGTCCAGCGGGGTGTAGAGCGACATCGCCAGCCCGCCCTCGGCCGGCAGACCGTCCAGGATGGCGGCGTCCTTCACCGCGACCCGGGCGTCGAAGTCTTCCTTGTACGCCTCCGGGAAGGCACCGGCGTACTGGCTGTTGAGCCTGGTCACGGCCTCGTCGCCGCCCTGTGCGTGCAGGGCGACGGCGAAGTCGTCCTGCCAGGCCCGGGTGGCCTCGACCACCCGCTGCTCCAGCTCGTCCGCGTCGTACTCGCCGACCGTCTGGCCCGACTTCATCCGGACCACGAAGTGCACCCGTGCCAGCACCGATTCGGTCACGTGCGCGGTGTAGTCCACCGACTCGGCCCCGATCGCGTCCTTCAGGATCTGCTGCATCTTGAGCCGGACTGCCGTGGTGTAGCGGTCGCGCGGCAGGTAGACCAGGCAGGACAGGTAGCGGTTGTAGACGTCGCGCCGGACGAACAGCTTCACCGCTCGCCGCTCCTGCAGGTGCAGCACGGTCTGCACGATCGGCAGCAGGTCCTCCACCGGCGCCTGCAGCAACTCGTCGCGCGGGTACGTCTCCAGGACTTCCAACAGGCCCTTGCCGCTGTGGCTGTTCGGGTCGAAGCCGGTCATCCGGAAGAGCTCCAGCGCCTTGCGCTTCAGCACCGGCACCTGCATGACGCTCTCGGTGTACGCGGTCGAGGAGAGCAGGCCGATGAAGCGCTGCTCGCCGATCGCCTCGCCTTTCTCGTCGAACTGCTTCAGGCCGACATAGTCCAGGTACGAGGATCTGTGCACGGTCGAGCGGGAGTTGGCCTTGGTCAGGATCAGCAGCTTCTGCTCACGGGCCTTGGCGCTCACCTCGGGCGGCAGCAGGCCGGTGCTTTTGCTCAGGTTCGGGTCCGGTCGCAGGAGGCCCAGACCAGTGCCCGGGACACCGCGCAGTACGCCCTGCTCGCCCTTCATCGTGAAGGAGTACTCGCGGTAGCCGAGGAAGGTGAAGTGCTCGTCGGCGAGCCACTCCAGCAGCTCCTTGACCTCCTCCACCTCAGCCTCCCCGACCGGCAGCTTCGACGCGTCCAGCCCGGCGGAGATGCCGACGGCCTTCTCATGCATCTTCGGCCAGTCCTCGACCGCCTCGCGAACGTCGTTCAGCACCCGCAGCAACGCCTTCTCCAGCTCGCGGTGCTCGGCGGGGTCGGAGATCCGGTCGATCTCCAGATGCATCCAGCTCTCCCGCACCAGGTCGTGCTCGTCGGCCACAGCTGTCTCGTCGGTGAGCAGCTCCTGAAGGGTGCCAGCCACATCGCGGCGGACGACGAACTGGGGGTGGATCAGCAGTTGCAGCTCGCGGCCGCGGTCGGTGATCACCATCGAGGCGGAGTCGACCAGGAACGGCATGTCGTCGACCACGATCTCGACGACCGTGTGCCCGTCCGCTGACCAGCCGTGTTCCTCCACCGTCGGGGTGAAGACGTGCACCTTGGACGTGCCCTGCGGTCGGGACAACGCCGACCTGTAGTGGTGCTTCGCCGCTCCCAGGCAGTCGGTCGCCTGCCGTTCGGCCACATCCTCGGCCGCTACATAACGGTAGTACCGTTCCAGGAAGCTTTTCAGTTTGTCCGGGTCGACAGACCGGTCATGACCGTGGGCTCCGGCCGCCGCTGCCTTGGCGAGAACATCCGCCTTCTGGACATCCACCTTGCTCTGCATTCCCCACTCGTCTCCCCGCGGGTGCGGCGCTCCAGCGCCGGGCCGCACGTCTCTGTGCGGTCACTCAGACACTAGTCCACCTCTGTCACTGGTGTGATGGTGGGACGGTCCTTTCGGATGTCTTAAGTGATTTCACAACTACGGTGAGTCACCTCTTGGATGGCCCGGTGAGGCGCAGCGCCAGCGCCGGGCAGGCCAGTACGGCCCGGCGCGCATCTGGCACCACATCTGCGGCGATCTCGCGGCCACGGAGCACCGGGAAACCCCACTCGTCGAGCATCAGTTCGTCCGGCAACAGCGTCGCGCACAGCCCATGGCCGTCACAGCGGGTCCAGTCGATCTCCAGCTTGTTCACCATGTCTCCACCATTTCCTTCACCTTTCACCGTGCGGCCTTTCAACTCACCGTGCGGCCTTTCAACGGGCACCTCGTTGCGGTACCGGAAGCACACCCCGTACGACGCGACCGCAGCCGCCGGCCAGGTGGTTCCCGACCTCACCGTCGCCGAACACCTCCAGTGCGGATACCAGGAAGCGGGCGGCGCCGTCCGGGTGAGCGCAGGCCCCTCGCCCGGGCAACAGGCCGAGGTGGCGCTGTGCGTCATGCCATCCGGCCGGGTCCCCTGCCAGCAGCCGACCGAAGTCGTCGACCAGCGCGGCCAGACCGAACACGCACGGCCCGCATTGACCGGCCGACTCGCTCGAGAGCCACTGCGCGACTCGGTGCACCTCTCCGAGAGGGCACGTGTCCGGGCCCATCACCAGCACGATGCCGGCACCCACTGGCGCGTCGGGCCTGCTCAACTGAATCCCGTCAGGCCCCGGCAGCCACTGGCCGTGGTAGCCGCCCACCAGCACCGGGCCTCCGGCTGGAGCGCCGGCGAACTGCAGCACGGTCTCGAGCGGTACGCCAGTGGGCGTCTCGATGACGCCGGGTCGCTGGACATCGCCGCCCACGGTGAGCAACTGGGTCCCTGGCTCGGTAGTGAGGCCAGTGCTGCTGAACTCATAGGCTCCGAGCCTGGCCAGCACTGCGAGCTGGGCGAACGTTTCGACGTTCGACAGGAACGTCGGCTGCCCGTGGTATCCCTTCCTCGTCGGCAGCACTTTCCGGCCGGGCGGGACGGCCGGGCCACCTTCCAGGATGCGCAAGACGGCCCGGGCTTCCCCTGCGACGAATTGGCCGGGGGTACGGGTGACGTGGACCTGTACGGGGTCCCGACGTTCTGACAGCGCGGCACGGATGGAATCAGCTGCCGCGGCGTCGTGCACAGCCACGAGGACCAGCGGCGCGCGCAATGCCTGGGCCAGGCCGGTGGCACCATCGAGGACCAGGTGGGGCGCCTGAGTGAGTAGCAGCCGATCCTTGCGGCTCACCGGCTCGCTCTCCGAACCGTTGACCACTACTGCCTCGACGCCACGTGCCGGCAGATCGGCCAGCTTCAGCGCAACAGGGAAGGCGGCTCCACCGCGGCCTCTCAGGCCTACCGCAGCTGCTAGTTCTCCATAGGTCTGCCGGGTCAGCACTGGCGCCGGGCCGTGTGCCCGGATGTGCCGTTCGAGATCGGCTCGGCCTTCCTTCAGGCCGGCCAGTAGTCGCGGCGGCCCGATGGTCCGGAACGGCACAACGCTGCCCTGCACGATCGTCATCTCGATCTCCTCGCGCGAGCCAGGCTGAGCGGCGTACTGACTTGGTCTGCCCGCCGCCGCATCCGGATTGCTGCTGAAGTACCGACGGCCACCAGGCAGCCGATGGTGATGGCGAGCATCCAGGGCGTGCCCCGATCAGTGCCGGCCAACAGACTGTGGCCGACAGAGAGCAACCAGCCGAGCGATGCCGCGATGTGAATCGCGCGCCACCGCTTGGTGATGCCCTCGAACCGCGCGAGCCGTCCACGGGCTGCCCCCACGATGGCCGCGAGGACCAGACCGTAGAGAGCGAGTACCCCGAGTAACATCGCGAACGGCCGGTATCCAGCGCCGAGGGGCCAGATCAACACCGACGTCGATAGCGACACATAGGAGTCGGCAATGACGGCCACCACATGAGCCGCGAGCAACGCGAGCCCGGTGACGGCTGCCGAGCGGTGCACGTACTGGAGCCAGACGCGCCCCTCTGGTTGCTTGCTGCCGGCACCCAGCGCGCCGAGTGAAGCAGCGACGCTGAACATGACCAGCGCCATCTCGCCGGCCGCCCGGGCCAGGTACCAGAGCGTCATGAGGCCACCCGACGATCTGCGGGCCAGCCGGACAGTTCGGTGACGTCATCGTCGGCGCCGATCAGCCGGGCCGGGTGGCCGGCCAGCTTCAGGCGGCCAAGCGCCGCCTCGCCTGTCGCGACGATCGCCGTACTGAAGGTGTTGGCGCGGACCGCGGTCGGTGCCCAGACAGTGGCCGTCCGCCACGGGCCGTTCGCCGGCTCACCGGTACGGGGATCGATGACGTGGTGGGCATAGTGCCCGTCGCCGTCGACCGGCCACCGGCGAACCGTCGACGTGGAGGTGGTCAGGCCGCCATGGGACAGCGTCACCGCCACTCCGGGATCGCCGGCCCGCTCGGCCACGTCGATCACCCACGGCTCGACCGGATCGCCCACGGCTCGCAGGTCACCGCCGATCTCTACCAGCACCGCACAGCCGTACCGCCCGCTCAGTACGAGGGCCGCCCGATCCGCCGTCCACGCCTTAGCCGTCGCGCCGAGGTCGAGAGCGGCCCCCTTCGGTACGCCGACCATTCCGAGCTGACGGTTGATCCGGACCCGCTGCCAGCCGGGTACCGGTCCGGTCTGTAGCCGCGCCTGGGGCGACCGGCGGCGTACTGTCTCGATGTCGTCGTCGTAGCCGGCGGCCAGCACCGCGGCGCCAACCGTCGGGTCGACCGCCCCACCGCTGTTCGAGGCGGCGACCAGGGCCACATCGACGAGATCGACCAGCAGGCGCGTGACCGGCACCATCGAACCGGCGCGGGCGTTCACCGTCGACAGCTCTGAGTCCCGCCGGAACCTGCTGGCGGCCTTGTCCACCCGATCCATCAACGCCGTCAACCCAGCCGCGGCCTGGTCAAGGACGGACGGGTCGTCAACAGTGAGCCTGACCGTGCAACTCCACGCGGACCAGGTCCGCCCGGCGGTCATGAGCCGTGGCTCCCGCCCGACGGGGCCGAGTTCGACGACGGGCTGCCGAGGCCGGAGCCCGAATGGCTCGTAGTGCCGGAATTATTGCTGTTACCACTCGAAGTGGAGGTGGGGGTGGACGGGGTGCCGGAGTGCTGGTTCGCCACGACGGCCACCGCAATCCCGGTACCGGCCACGCCGATCACAGCGGTCGCGATAGCCGCGCTGGTCGAGCGGCGGATCCAACGTGCCCTCGGGGCCATCGGGTCATTCGCATCGTTTGGGTTCATGCCCCAACAGTCGCTCGGACCTGCTCAGGCGCACGCCAAGGGAACGTCAAGCCTGGATCAAGTTCTGCTGAGACTCAGCTGAGATCGCTCTAACACTGACGCACTCTCAGCAATACCCCCGGACCTCCGGCGGGCAGGACGTCTTCTGGTGTTCGTCGATCGCATCGACCACGTCGTCCGAAGCCTCGCCCAGGACCGCCAGCCGGTCAGGGCCGAGTACGTCGACGAACAGGTCCCGGACGCGGGCGGCATGGATCGGCGCACAGGCCCTGATTGCTTCCAGGCCCTGCTCGGTCAGCACGATCTCCGGGTAGCGGGCGTCGCAGGCCTCCTTGCGGATCAGGCCGCGCTTCTCCATCCGGCTGAGGTGGTGGGACATCCGGCTCTTCTCCCACTGGGTCGCCTCACCCAGCTCGAAGGCCCGCATCCGACCGGTCGGCGACTCAGACAGGTTGACCAGGATCTCGAAGTCCGACTCGGACAGGCCGAACTCACGTTGCAGGTGACGGGCCAGATGCGTTTCCAGCGTTCGCCGCATCCGCAGATAGCTCCGCCAAGCGTTCTGCTCGTCCTCGTCAAGCCACCGTTCGTCCGCCACGGGCCTATCCTAACCGACCGGGTTGATGCATCAACCAAATGAGGTAGAGTCAGTGGAGTTGACACATCAACCCAAGGAGTTCTCGGTGACTGAGAAGAAAATCATTGCCGTTGTCGGAGCAACCGGATCGCAGGGTGGCGGGCTGGTTCAGGCGATCCTTGCCGACCCTGATAGGACCTTCGCCGTCCGGGCGCTGACCCGGAACGCGCAGTCCGGCAAGGCCCAAGCACTGGCAGCTGCCGGCGCCGAGGTGGTCGAGGCGGACCTGAGCGACGAATCGAGCCTGCGGAAGGCGTTCGACGGCGCGTACGGCGCCTATGTGGTGACGAATTACTGGGTGGAGCGCACCCCCGAGGAAGAGGCAGCCCAGACCCGCGCCGAGATGGAGCTGGTCCAGGCCGAGGCCGCCGCGAAGGCGGCCAAGGAAGTCGGCGTGACGCACGTGATCTGGTCCACGCTGGAGGACACTCGCCCACACTTCGGCGACGACGACCGGGTGCCGAGCCTCCACGACGGCCGGTACAAGGTGCCGCACTTCGACGCCAAGGGTGAGGCGAACGAGCTGTTCACCCGGCTCGGCGTACCGACCACATTCCTGCAGACCACCTTCTACTTCGAGGCGATCACCAGCGGCATGGGTCCGGTCCGTGGCGAGGACGGCAAGCTCATCCTCACCCTGCCGATGGCCGACAAGCCGCTGTCCGGCATCGCTGCCGAGGACATCGGCAAGACCGCGCTGGGTATCTTCAAGCGCGGGGACGAATTCATCGGCAAGACGGTCAGCATCGCGGGCGACCACCTGACCGGCGAGGAGTACGCGGCAGCACTGACCGAGGCGCTGGGCGAGCCGGTCGAGTACCAGCCGCACAGCTGGGACGACTACCGCCAGTTCCCGATGCCGATCGCGGTGGAGGTCGCCAACATGTTCCAGTTCTATGCCGAGGACTCGGATCGCTTCACCGGCGACCGCGACCTCGACCTGGTCCGCGAGCTCAACCCCGACCTGCAGTCCTTCAAGACCTGGCTCGCCCAGCACAAGCACGAAATCCCGCTCGACTGAACTCCTCCACCACAGATCGTTGCGTCCGAACCACCTTGCGTTATAGCACGGTTCTTCGGACGCAAGCGGGGTTAAGCGGCGGCCAGCCAGAGTTCTACGGCGCCGCCGGAGGCGTAGCCGGTGCGGATGATCAGTCGGCCACCGGCGGCTTCAGCGCAGCGCCGGGCGATGTCGAGGCCAAGTCCGGTCGAGCCTCGATCGCTCCGGCCTCGCTCGCCGGATCCGATCGGGATCCCCGGGCCCTTGTCCTCGACCACAATGCGGACGCCCTCACCGGAACCAAGCGGTCGCCGCCTGAGGCTGATCCGTGCCGCCGTTCCGTCCGGGGTATGCGCGACCACGTTCTCCACCAGCGCATCCAGAGCCGCGGCCAGATCCTCCGCTGAGGACCTGACCTCAGCCGGCGGCGCCGGCAGATCGAGACTGAGCTCCCGCCCCTGGTCCTCGAACAGCGGCAGCCAGAAGGCCGCTCGCCGCCGGGTCACTTCAACGGCGTCGCAGTGCGGCACCCGGCCCTCTCGTTGCGGTCGACGGGCGGCACTGATCACCGCTGTCAGGGTCCGCTCCAGACTGGTGACCTGCGTGTTGAGGTCCTCTGCCTGCTCCCCCGGAGGCAATGCCTCGACCTGCAGGCGGAGTGCGGTCAGCGGAGTGCGGAGCCGGTGCGACAGGTCGGCGACCGCCTCGCGTTCGACGGCGATCACCTCGTCGATCCGGTCTGCCAGCCCGTTCAGCGCGGCTCCGACCTGGGCGACCTCGGCCGGACCAGTCGTCGGGGCCCGCGCGTCGACATCTCCCCTCGCCAACCGTTCCGCCGTACGGGCTGTTTCTTCGAGGGGACGAGCCATCCGGCGCGAGACCAGTTCCGCGCCGGCGATGCTGAGCAGCAACACCAGCAAGCTGCCGGCGCCGAGGATCATCAGTCGCCCGGGCAGTCCGGCGTACAGCTGATCGCTGGTGAGGAAAAGGCAGACCGCGGCCGGACCGTCATGGGTGTTGACGTTGAGCTCCGTGGCAGTGCCGTCGCCAACGTGACGGTACGCCACGACGGACAGCTGGGACGGCCCCTCCGTGCCGCCGTCGCCGCCGTGGTGCTCGCCGGGCACCGGAGACGGGGTTCCGAGACCACCCGGCGGCGGGGCGCCCAGTGTCGTACCGGATGGCAGGCGGACGGAGAGGCGACCTGGACCGTCGGCGCTGATCTGCTTCAGGTAGGCGGTGATGTCACCGGAGGTGTGGTTCCTGTCGCCGACGTAGTAAGCCACACCCTGTGCGCGGTAGCGGGCCTGTTCGAGCGATGCGGTGGCGGCCGCGTTCCGGAGCAGGATGGTCAGCGGTATGGCGAACGCCAGCACGACCAGCGTGGTCATACCGACCGACAGGATCAGGATCCGGCGACGCATGGTCAGGCGCCCGGATCGGGCGGAGCGAGCTTCACGCCCACTCCGCGCACGCTGTGCAGGAACCGCGGCGCCGCGGCGGTCTCACCGAGCTTGCGGCGCAGCCAGGACAGGTGCACGTCGACCGTCCGGTCGCCACCGCCCCACGGCAGACCCCAGACCTCGGCCAGCAGCTCCCGCTTGGTGACCACGGCACCCGCACGTCGCGACAGGGCGAGCAGCAGGTCGAAC
>JAWWPC010000082.1:0-22793 GCA_033851055.1 Kribbellaceae bacterium
CTACTGGATCTCGGTAACAACGCAGAGCGTGGTCTTATGACCACATCGATCAGCGCCCAGACCACGACGGCAGCTACTTCCGCAACCGGCCGCAACGACCGCAAAGTCGTCAAACCCACCCCCGCAGAGCTGATGGAGGACGCCGGTACGGGCCTGGACTACGGGACCCGACCAGACCGCATCCCGGGCTATCTCACCCCGACCGATCGCTTCTACATCCGCAGCCATGCGCCCACTCCGCACTTGGATGTGGCGACGTGGACACTTCACGTCGAGGGCAATGGGGTACACAAACCGATCGCCTACACCTACGACGATCTGTGGAATCGCTTTCCGCTGGTTTCTGTGGTTCGCACGATTGAGTGTGCAGGTAACCGCCGTGTGTTGTTTGGTGAGGAAGTCAGGCGCACGTTCGAGGGCACCCAATGGGGGCGCGGTGCGATCGGTACCGCTGAGTGGACCGGCGTCCGGCTACGCGACCTGCTCGAACCGGCCGGAATCACCTCCGGTGCATGCGAGGTCATGTCGGAAGGGCTCGACGAGATCCGGGCCCGCCTGCCGGTGCCGCTGGCCAAGGCGTGCGCCGACGACACCTTGGTCGCGTTGGCCATGAACGGCGAGGTGCTTCCGGCTGATCATGGATTCCCGGCTCGCCTTGTGGTGTCCGGGTGGCTCGGTGCAGCGAGCATCAAGTGGCTGGGTCGGATCGAAGTGTCTGAAGTTCCCCTGTACGTGCCCTGGAACACCGTGGATTACGTGCTGATCGGCCCGAACTTCCCAGCGAATAGGCCCGCGCGTGGCCCGGCGATTACCGCGCTCACGGTGACGAGCCTGGTGGAGCTGCCCTGGCCGGCGCAGCTACGGCCGGAACCGCAGATGATCCGGGGACGAGCGTTCGCGGGAGAGAACCGGATCGTGACGGTCCAGTACCGCATCGACGACGGGCCTTGGCAGGACGCGCTGATCACTTCACCGGCAGCGCCGGGGGTGTGGGTGCGCTGGCAGTTCAGCTGGAATCCGGAACCCGGCGAACACACGATCCGAGTACGCGCCACCGATGACCAGGGCAACACGCAACCAGACTCCACGTCGTGGAACGAGCTGGGCTATCTCCACCAATCAGTACTGGCGCATCCCGTGCGGGTCGAATCCCCGGCGCGTCGTGGCCGAGGAGGCCAGGCCCGCCGTCGAATCGGGCGTGCTGGCGGCGGTGTGAGCTCATGAACCCTGCCGATCAGGAACGACAACCCGAGCCGACCGGCGACGAGCAGGAGCCGGACTACCGCTTCACGCTCGCCAACGAGCGGACCTTCCTCGCCTGGATCCGCACCGCGCTCGCGTTGATCGCCGGTGGCGTCGCCGTCGCTCGGCAGCGCCCTCCTGGCCATGACGATCCTCGTGCTCGTCGTGCTCCTCGTCCCGTCGCGGATGGGGCCGTGACATGCCTCGTCAACCACAGGGCAAGCCCGGACTGCAAGCCGAACGAACCCGATTGTCCTGGGAACGCAGCACACTCGGCTTCCTATTCAGCGGCGCGATCCCGCTGCTCCGGCATAGTGGACCACTCGCACTCGGACGAACCCTCCTGGCCGTCACGGCGGTGCTGCTGGCGTTGCTCGTTCTTCGGCTCGGTCGCAGGCGGGGACGACGGATCAGAGCAATCCGTCTCATCGCGGAAAAGAAGATCGTGTCCAACGCCCGGACCGAGGTGCTTCTGATCGGCTGGGCCACGGCCGGCTTCGCGACGGCCATCGTCGTCCTCCTCATGCACCCAAGCTGAAGCTCGACTCCTCAGCCGGAACCAATCCGCGATGTATCCATAGACTGGGCCTATGCCTTTGCCAAGCCGCGTGACCGATCTGGGCCCCTATGAGCTGCTGCTTTCCGTGGCGCAGCTGGGCAGCGTCGGGGCTGCCGCGCGGGCTCACGGGGTCACTCAGCCCACCGCGAGCGCCCGTCTCAGCGGGCTGGAGCGGCGCCTGGGCATCGCCCTGCTCGATCGCTCCGCCCGCGGTTCCCGGCTGACCTCCGAGGGCGCTTTGGTGGCGGACTGGGCCCGTGCGGCGGTCGACGCTGCCGCGGCGCTGGAGGTAGGTGTGGTCTCGCTGAGACGTACTCGAGACGACCGGCTCCCGGTGGCCGCGAGCATGACGGTGGCCGAGTACCTGCTGCCGCACTGGCTGGCCGCTTTGCGCACCTCCGTCCCCGAGACCTCGGTCGCACTCACCACGGGAAACTCCGACGACGTGGCGGCCGCTGTGCTTGGTGGCACGGCTCTGCTCGGGTTCATCGAGGGCCCGGACGTGCCCGAAGGGCTCACGGCCGCAGCGGTGGGGCGCGATGTCCTCACCGTCATCGTCGCTCCGACTCACCCCTGGGCGAGGCGTCGCTCGGGAATCAGCGCTGATGAATTGGCCGCCACCCCATTGATCAGCAGAGAACCAGGGTCCGGCACGCGCCTGTCCCTCGAACGGGCCCTGCTGAATGTGGGCCTGACGCCGGCCCGCCCGCTGCTGGAACTGTCGTCGACCACAGCCATCAAGGCATCGGTCGCTGATGAGGTCGCCCCCGCGGTGCTCAGTTCGCTCGCCGTCGCCGGCGAGTTGGCCGGCCACGTCCTGATCGCCGTCCCGGTGATCAAGCTCAACCTTCGACGCACGCTCCGGCTGGTCCACCCAGCTGGCCGCCTGCTTGCAGGCCCGGCCAAAGAACTGGCAGGGATCGCTGCTGCAAAGGCGCTCCCGTCGCTTGGGGGATGACGGCCGAGCGTGGATCTCGGCACTCGCATCAGTCACGCTCTGCGCAACTGATGGCCCTTGACTGGTGCAGAGAATCCGGCCGGCCGACGGCACACCCATCAAGCACTGGCTGAGCTGGTCACGATGGCGACGCCTCACCAAGCCCGCGCCCGAGCCAGCCACTACTAGGCGGAGCGCCACCGCGCGGGGTGTCGTATCCCTCGTCCTGATGGGCTGCGGGGATTGCCAGCCCCGACCTGCGCCGCGAGATCCACGGCGGGCTCCAGGTCGTGGAGAACTGGAACTCGGCGAACACTGTCCTGCACTACGGCAAGGACGGCGCGCTGACCGGCCCGGACAAGGAGCACGCCGAGACCTCGATGCTCGCCCTGCACCTGCTCCAGTCCAGCCTCGTCCACATCAACACCCTGCTGCTCCAGCAGGTCCTCGCCGAACCGGAGTGGGCCAAAAAGCTGTCCGATGAGGGCTGGCGTGGGCTGACCGCGTTGTTCTGGTCGAACATCAATCCGTACGGCACCTTCCGGCTCGACATGGACAAGCGCCTCGAACTCCCCATACCCGCCACGGTCCCCGGCCCACGGCGGGCAGCCGATGACGTTGCCCGCCAGCACCGGTAGGTCGCCCAAAACGCCCCCGGTCCGGACCAGACTGAGCGACGATTAGGCGTGTGGTGGCGGTTGTGACGTGCGTCGTGGTCGCCGTCTTGGGAGGGGTGTTCGCTCTCTCGCAGTGGGAGACAGCAGTTCACATCCACTCCGATGGACCGCTCCATCTGGCACGCCTCCCGCAGTGCTGATCCAACTCAAGGCCGGCACTCAACTTCACAAACCTTCAGAGGCCGTCCTCGGGCTGGAGAGGGCTGTCTGCAGAACGACGGCGCCCGCCCCGGGGATGTGTCCCGGGACGGGCGCCGTTCTTGTGGCCGCCTTGTCTGCAGGGCCCGGACCACACGAGCTGGTGGGACCGGATCCGGCTGTTTACGGTGGGCCCGCGACGACGTCCTCCAACGACGCAGTCGAGCCGGTGCGGGTACGCGTCGTGCTGCCCGCCGACCCGGTGCTGGGGCATCGGGAGCAGGAGGTCGTCGCGCGGCTGTGGAGGCGGCGGCAGACCGAGGCGGGCTGGCGCACGGTTAGGGACACGACGCGGCCGGCGTCGTTCAGCAGACTGGGCTGGCTTCACCGAGACCTCCGCCATCTTCACTGCGGGCGGCCGCTACGGCTGGGCCGCGGACACCGCTGTTGGCGATTCCCCGAGTCAACACAGAGGTGCGGCTCGTCCGGTGCGGCACGTGCCAACGCAGGTTCGAGTCAGCCGATGGAGGAGATGCCGCCCTCGCGGGCGTCGAGCAGCTCGTCCCAGTGCTCGGCCGCCCATCGGCACGCGGCGGCCAGCGGCTCCAGCATGCTGCGGCCCAGCGGTGTCAGCGCGTACTCCACCCGCAGTTTCGGGTCGGTGTGCACCGTGCGTGACACGAACCCGTTCCGCTCCAAGCCGCGGAGCGACTGGGTGAGCGCCTTCGGGGTGACGCGGCGCAGTGGCACGCGGAGTTCGGAGTATCTGCGCGGGCCGTCGTCCAGGCAGCGGAGGACCATGGGTGCCCATTTGTCACTGAAGCGGAAAGGCAGCAGCGAGGACGGGCACAGCTCGTCGAACAAGTCGGGTGGCAGCGGTGGCCGTTGCGTCATCGAGGGTCTCCCGTCTCCGGTCTTGGTATCCAGCTGGTGACCGACCTTCTGGATATCTTCCGGAGCATCGACTCAACGGAGGTATTCCGACGATGGGCAGGATCGTGGTTTTCGGGGCGGGTGGCCGCCCGCCTGCTCGGCAACCTCACCGATCCGCACCCGTCCTCCTCTGGCCGGAAGGCAGCCGGCTTGCCGATTTGCACCTCATTAGAGTAACGGGCGTCGAATGAACACCATCATTTCGACCTATAAAGGTAAGGCAGGACATTATGCGTGCAGCCCGCTTCCATGAATACGGCGGAGCGGAGAGCCTGGTGATCGAGCAGGCCCCCGACCCCCACCCCGGACTTGGTGAGATCCGTGTCCGCGTCGCGGCGGCCAGCCTCAATCCCATCGACTGGAAGCTGCGCGCCGGCGCCCTGCACCAGCTGATTCCCCTGGAGCTGCCCGCCATTCCCGGGCGCGACGCCGCCGGCGTGGTCGACGAAATCGGTGACGGAGTGCAGGGGGTGAGCATCGGCGACCGCGTCTTCGGGCTGGGCGGTGTCACCGGCGCAACCGCAGAGCTGGTCATCCTCTCGGCCTGGGCCCACGCCCCCGACACGTGGAACGATGAGCAGGCTGCGGGCGCCGGTCTCGCGTCCGTGACCGCGATGCGTGGCCTGAACGCGCTCGGCTCCCTCGCGGGGCGCACCCTTCTCGTCGAGGGCGCCGCCGGAGGCGTGGGCAGCGCGGCAGTCGAGATCGCTGTGGCACAAGGTGCCACCGTGATCGGGACAGCCAGCGAACGCAACCACGAGTTCCTCACCTCTCTCGGCGCCGTTCCCACCACCTACGGCCCCGGCCTCGCGCAGCGCCTCTCCGCTCTCGCTCCGCACGGCGTCGACATCGCGCTCGACACCGCGGCCTCCGGATCCCTGGACGACCTCGTCGCGATCACGGGCGACCCGACGCGCGTCGCGACGGTCGCCGACCACGCAGGCGGGCAGCGCCTGGGCACGCATGTGGTCAACGCGGAGAACGACTCCACCCTCCTGTCCGCGGCCGCGGAACTGGGCCGGCAAGGCCGCTACACACCCCGTATCGAACAGACCTACCCCCTGAAGCGGATCGCCGACGCCCACGCGCACGCCGAGCGCGGACGCACACGCGGAAAGATCGTGATCTGCATCTGAAGCGGGGGCATGGCACAGATGCGCCAGCCCGCCAAGCGATGATCTTGGTGGGCTGGCACTGACTGCTCAGCGCTGGACGTCTGCCACTGACGGATGCGCGGGTCCGACGGGAACGCGATACGAGACGCCCCGGATCAGCAGTCGAGGCCGGGCCCGAAAGTGTCGGCAAACGACCGTCTGCCGACACTCATACGCGTGATCACAAATCCGCAGGTGGGCACTGTCGACAACTCGCGCCGGAAATCAACGTCGGTGAACGGTCGTCGGGGTAGTTTCCGACAATGCTTCTTGGCTACTGGCGCACTTCGACGGCCGACCAGAACCCCGACCACCAGATCGACGCGCTTCGCGCATCCCATGGATGAGTTCCCAGGTCTTGGGCGCCAGGTTGTAGCGGTAGTTGCTGGAGATCTGCAGGGTGTTGATCCCTTCCGCCATCCCGGGCACCTTGTGCCAGTCGAGCTGGATCCCGGGGCACACGATAAGCCGGACGTAACCGATCCTGCTGCGGCGGTCGGTGCTGACGGTCTGCTCGTCGGGGTCGATGTCCTCGGCACGCTCCCGTATCCACGTCACACCCTTCGGCATGACGGAGCGTTCAGGCCGGGCGCTCTCCTCGACCGGGGCACGTCCGCCGCCGACAAGTGTCCACAGCGGCTGGTAGTAGTGGGTGGTTGCCGGGTCGAGGAGCCCGATGTCGTGGATGCCGGCCTGCTTCAAGCGGCCGGCGACGGTGATGCCTGCGGTGCCCCCGCCGATGATGAGTACCTGGTGGTGCGCGGTGATGACCATCGTGGTTCCCTTCTGGTCTGCTGGGCCGAGTGATCAGCTCGGGGTCAGCCCGAGGGCGATGGCGTTGCTGTAGTCGTCGTCGATAAGGATCACGTCGAGTCCGGCCCGGTCGAGCAGGCTCGCGGCGATGGATGCGCGGAATCCGCTGGCGCAGTGCACCCACAACCGTCCGGTGGACAACTCATTGATCCGGCTGAGCAGTTGGTGAACCGGGACATGGACGGATCCGGGAATGTGGCCCGCGGCATACTCGTCGTCGCGGCGTACATCGAGGATGCTGTCGCCGTCCAATGCATCGCGGACCTCGGCGAAGGTGACGCGCGGATAGGCCTGCCGCTTCTGGTCGTGGGCGGTCAGCGTGTCGAGGTCGCCGGTCGCGGCCCCCGCGGGCCTGTCGATGCCGATGCGGACCATCTGGCGCTGCGCGGCGGCCACTTGCTCGGGTGAGTCGCCGATCAGAGTGATCGGCGTTCCCCACGGTGCGAGCCAGCCGAGGTAGGTGGCGAAGTGGGTGCCCAGAGCGATGCCGACGGTGCCGGCCAGATGATCGGCGGCGTACAGGACGCGGTCACGCAGATCGACGACCCACTCCCCGGCGCTGATCTGTTCGGCGAGTTCCGCGGCGTCGACCATCCGCGGCGCGGACAGGTCGACGGGGCCGGGACCGCTCAGGTTCTGCGGTGCCATGTGCGCGTAGTAGGCCGGGTACGCGGTCAGATTGGCGATCAGGTGCTCGACAAAGCTCTCTTCGCAGGACGCGGTGAGCGCGTCATTGCGCAGGCGTTCGACGCCCATGGTGCTGGCGTCTCCGCCGGTGGCGGATCCGGTGGAGCAGAAGCTGCCGAACCCGTGCGTCGGGTAGACCCGGGCCTCGTCGGGCAGCGCGTCGGCCAGCCGGTGGGCCGAGCGGAACTGCGCCCGGGTGAGCTCGTCGGTGCGCGCCGGGTCGACCAGGTCGGTACGGCCGACGCTGCCGTAGACCAGCGAGCCGCCGGTGAACACCGCGGGAGGCTCGTCGGGGGCTGCCGTGTCGGTTACGACGTACGCGAGGTGGGTATCGGTGTGTCCCGGCGTGGCCACCACGCGCACGCGCAGGGTCCCCACATCGAGCGTGTCACCGCCCTGGACGCTGACCCGGTCGAAGGTCACCGGGTCAGCCGCATTCACGGCGTACCTGGCGCGGGCGCGCTGCGCGAGCTGGTATCCGCCGGTGACGTAGTCGTTGTGGATGTGCGTCTCGACGACGAGGTCCAGGGTGGCGCCGACGTCCGCGAGGAGCCGCTCGACCCGGTCGATGTCCCGCTGCGGGTCCACGAACAAGGCCACGCTTCCGTCGTGAACGAGGTAACTGCGGTCGCCTAGTTCATCTGTGCTGAGGACTTCTATCTGCATTGACTTTCCTGCCGTTCATGGACTGAGGTAATGTACGTACATTAACTCTGGAAATGTCCGGACACAATGTCGGAGGAAGAAGATCATGACCGGCACCGACTCCGAACGCGGATCAACCGCACCGACCCGCGCGCTCGCGGGCGGGAGGAAGACGCCGCTGTGGCAGCGGGTCCGCGACGACCTGCGGATGCGTCTCGAGGGCGGCGAGTTCACCGACTCCTTCCCCGGCGAGCACGAGCTGCGCGCGCAGTACGGCGTCAGCCGGCACACCGTCCGCGAGGCGCTGCGCGAGCTGAGGCAGGGGGGTCAGGTGACGGCCGCGCGGGGACAGCAGCCCCGCCGGGCGGGGGAGGCGTTCATCGAGCAGCCCCTCGGCGCCCTCTACAGCCTGTTCGCCTCCGTCGAGGCCGCCGGACTGGAACAGCGCAGCGTCGTGCAGAGTCTCGACGTCCGTGCGGACGCGCATGTCGCGGTCCGTCTGGGCCTGGAGGAGTCGACACCGCTGCTGTATCTCGCACGCCTCCGGCTGGCCGACGGGGAACCGCTGGCCCACGACCGTGTCTGGCTGCTCGCCGAGGATGCCCGGGCGCTGCTCGACGCCGACTTCAGCCACACCGCGCTGTACGACGAACTCGCCCGCAGGTGCGGTATCCGCCTCACCGGCGGACAGGAGCGCATCCGCGCTGTTGTTCCCACCGCGGCGGAAAGGCGGCTGCTCGACCTCCCACAGGACGTCGCCGCCTTCTCCATCGAACGCCTCGGCCTCGCGTCGGGCCGTGCCGTGGAATGGCGCACGACTCTGATCCGCGGCGACCGGTTCAGCGCCATGGCCCAGTTCGACGCCCGTGCCGGCTATCGCCTCGACCTCGCACCGACCCCCGTCCGACTCGAGCACTGGAGTACGCGTGAACCCGTCTGAGAACCCTCGGTCGGGTGCGACATCGTCTTCGGCCTGGCTGGGTGCCGCGGCTGAAAGGGGCTGATACCGCGTTGAAACCGCGGTAAAGCCTGGGGCGTGCATGCTCGGCGAGGTCGTGGCAACGAGTGCCACGCTGACGAAGGAGAGAATGTGACTACCGCCCCACCCTCGCCGGCGATCTCCGCAAGGGGGCTGCGCAAGTCGTTCGGCGACAAGGTTGTGCTTGACGGTATAGATCTACATGTTGCCGAGGGCACCATCTTCTCGCTGCTCGGGCCCAACGGCGCCGGTAAGACCACCGCGGTGCAGATCTTGTCCACGTTGATCGGTTCCAACGGTGGCGAGCTGCGGGTCGCGGGCCATGACCTGGCTCGGGATCCCGATGCGGTCCGCGCCGCGATCGGTGTCACCGGCCAGTTCTCCGCGGTGGACAACCTGCTCACCGGCGAGGAGAACCTGATCCTGATGGCGGACCTGCACCACCTGGGCCGTACCGTCGGCCGGCGCCGCGCAGCCGAACTGCTCGAACAGTTCGATCTGGTGGAGGCTGGCAAGAAGACGGCCGCGACGTACTCCGGCGGTATGCGGCGCCGGCTCGACCTCGCGATGACCCTGGTCGGCGACCCGCGCGTCATCTTCCTCGACGAGCCGACCGCCGGCCTTGACCCGCGCAGCCGCCGCACCATGTGGCAGATCATCCGCGAGCTGGTTGCCGGCGGAGTCACGATCTTCCTGACCACGCAGTACCTGGAAGAGGCTGACCAGCTCGCCGACCGGATCTCGGTCCTCGACCACGGGAAGCTGGTCGCCGAGGGCACGCCGGACGAGCTCAAACGACTCATCCCAGGCGGGCACGTCCGCCTGCGGTTCGCCGACGCACGCGGACTCGAATCGGCCGCCCACACCCTCGGCGACGTGTTGCGCGACGACGCTGCGCTAACCCTGCAGGTCCCGAGCGACGGCAGTCTCCGGTCCCTGAAGACCTTGCTCGACAGGCTGGACGACGAATCGATCGAGGTCGCCGAGCTGACCGTGCACACGCCCGACCTCGACGACGTCTTCCTCGCCCTCACCGGCCAGCCCGACAAAGACAAGGAGCCAGTTCGATGAGCACTCTTTCTTACGCCGTGACCGACTCGGCGACGATGCTGCGACGCCAGTTCCGACACATGGTGCGCTACCCGTCCATGACGCTGATGCTCGCCGGCATGCCGATCGTCTTCCTGCTGCTGTTCGTCTACGTCTTCGGCGGCACACTGGGCAACGGGCTCGGCGGCGCGTCCGGTGGCCGCGCCGCGTACGTCAACTACGTCGCTCCAGGAATTCTCCTGATGACGGTGGCCGCAGCGGCCCAGGGGACCGCGATCTCGGTCGCCATGGACATGACCGAGGGGATCATCGCCCGCTTCCGCACCATGGCCATTGCACGCGTCTCGGTGCTGACCGGGCACGTTGTCGGCAGCATGATCCAGACGCTGCTCAGCATGGCGGTGGTCATCGGTGTCGCGCTGCTGATCGGATTCCGGCCTACCGCCGGCCCCGTCGACTGGATCCTGACTGCCGGTGTCCTCGCGATGATCACCTTCGCCCTTATCTGGCTATCGGTCGCGCTCGGCATGGTGACCAAGAGCGTCGAGACCGCGAGCAACCTCCCGATGCCGCTGGTAATGCTGCCGTTCCTCGGCAGCGGATTCGTCCCCACCGATTCCATGCCGATCGGGCTGCGGTGGTTCGCCGAGTACCAGCCCTTCACCCCGATCATCGAGACCATCCGAGGATTGCTGATGGGCACCTCGATCGGCAACAGCGGGCTACTTGCCGTCGTCTGGTGCGCCGGCATCACTGCGGTCGGATATCTCTGGGCGAAGAAGCTGTTCAACCGCGACCCGTCCCCGTCGCGCTAGCGCTCCCGCAGTGCGGCCAGAGCCGCAGCTCGCAGTTCGTCGCGATCAAGGTCGGCGTACGACGTCACGGCGTCGTCGTACGCCGACCTGTCGGCCTGCCCGGCTGCTTGCCGGGCGCGTGCGGAGGACATGGTCGGCTGGAATCCCCGCAGGAAACGGAATCGCTCCGCCAAGGCGATCATCCGAGCCCCAGACCTGTTGGCTCGCTCATCGCCGGTTCGTACTCCGCGGTCGAGGTCCACCATGGCCAGCGCTAGCAGCAGCGTGCCGCAGACCGCAAGATCCATCAGGTACGCCGGCGGTTGGACGAGGGGATTCGTGAGCATCGTCGTCAGCCTGTCCGGCAGTTCCGCGGTGATCTCCTCGAGCAGGTCGGTCCGGGCGTGGTGGGCATGGGCGGTGACGGCGACGGCCTGGATCTCGAGGGCCCACGGGTCGAGGCCGGGATCGATGCTGGACATCGGAGCGTCGACCTTCTTCAGGCCGTCCACAGCTCGCCGCCACAGGTGCAGACCTGTTTCGACCTCACCTCGCGCGAGCGAGATCTCCGCTCGCGCGCCGAGGCTGAAGGTGAGCACGCCGCTGGCTTCGTCCGCCTGGCTCACCGCCACCGCCTGCACCCAGCGCTCTGCTTCGTCGATGGCGCCCTGCTGCAGGTTGGCGAGCACCAGCGCCCAGCGGAACTCGTCGACCAGGTCCGGCCGTGCGCCGAGGCGCTCCTGTGCCAGCAGCGCCGTCGTGAGGTGATGGGCTGCCTCGGCACCCTGTTCGACCTGCATGCACAGCTCACCGATCCGGGCGTGGGCCATTACCCGCATCCACGGGTTCTCCCGGATGTCGAATGAGTCGAGCATCCGCCTCGCTGCATGCAGTGCGTTGTCCAAGTCGCTCTCGCGCTCCCAGACGTAGCTGGCGATGCCGTTGGCGACGCCGGCCAGCAGCGGTTCGTCGCTATCGCACAGCACGCGGAGCGCCGAGGGGTCCGATCCCATGTCCGCGGATCCGGAGCGCAGCACAATCTCGAATGCTCCGAAGAGGGTGCTCGGCGGTGCAGGCGGGAGCCGGCGCAGGGTGACCAGTGAGCGAGCCGCGCGGACACCCTGAAGCATATAGGTGCATACGAGAATCAGTGTCGAGGCCGCCCTGGTGACCTCGACGAGATCGGGATCGGGCCGGAAATGCGACAGCATCCAGGCGGTCTCGTCCAGCGTCGCCAGGCGGACGTAGTTGGACTCGATGATCCACAGGGCCCCCAGCACGGCCGACGTCGCGGCGACGGTCGCGCCGTCGGCCCGGGCGAGCCCGTGCCGGAGCGCCAGCAGGAGGTTGTCCTGCTCGATCCTGATCCGGTCGCAGGATGCGAAAGGGTCGGCACCGAAGGGCGACTCGTGCTGCGCGATCCCGAAGTCGCGTGCCCACGCGAGAAAACCATCAATCACGCGGTCGTTCTCACCGGCCGCCTCCCGTTGGGCCGTGCTGAACTCACGCACGGTCTCCAACATCCGGAAGCGCGTGCCCGTCGGGCTGTCGGTCACTTCGAGCAGCGACTGGTCGACCAAATGCTCCAAGACCTGCAGAACGTTACCGTCGCCGAGCAATTGCGCCGCAGCCTCTGCGGTGAATCCGCCAGGGAAGACCGACAACGCACGCAACGCAGCCTGCCCGACTGGTTCGAGAAGGTTCCAGCTCCAGTCGACAACGGCGTACAGGGTGCGGTGCCGCGGCGGTGCATCCCGCGGGCCGCCACGCAGCAAGCTGAACCGGTCCTCGAGCCGACGAGCGATCTCGGCCACTGACATGACCCGGACCCGCGCCGCCGCTAGTTCCACCGCAAGTGGAAGCCCGTCCAGCTGCCGGCACAGCTGCTCCACCACCTTGGCAGTGAGGTCGATGCCAGGACGCGCTGCCCTGGCCCGCTGATTGAACAGCTCGACGGTCGTCGGCAGGGTCAGCTCCGGAAGCAGGTACACCGATTCCGACGACAGACCCAGCGGCGCACGACTGGTCGTCAGCACCCGCAGGTCCCGGGTCATCGACACCAGCGCCCGCACCAGCTCGGCGGCACCGCGGATGACGTGCTCACAGTTGTCCAACACCAGCAAGGTAGGACCAGAACCGAGGGCGTTGACGATGCCGGCGAGGACATCCGTCGGGCTGGCGAGTTGACTGACCGAGGTGCGTCGGGGCTCACCGAGGCCGAGGATCGATGCGACCTCGCTGACGACGTCCGCATCGCCTGTGACACCGGCGAGCGCGACGAAATGCACGAGCCGCTGCTCCGCCTGGCGGCTGACGACATGGGCGAGCCGGGTTTTGCCCAGGCCGCCAGGCCCGACGATTGACGTGACCCGGGACCTACGCAACAGGTTCGCCACAACGGCGATGTCCTCGTCGCGGCCGAGCAACGGGTTGGGCTCGTGCGGGATACCGTGCCGGACCGCGGGCGCCTGGCCCTGCAGCAGTTGTTGATGCATGGTCTGGAGTGCGGCGCCGGGATCGGTGCCGAGCTCGTCACGCAGCGAGCGCCGGTACGCGTCATACCTCGCTAATGCAGCTGGCGGCCCCGCCGTCGCCGATTCGCAGCGCAACAGCTCCAGCAGGATCTCCTCGTCCCGCGGGCGCTCACGGAACAGCTCGGTCAGTGCCTCCACCGACTCGGCATGGTGACCCAGCCGCGCCAGAGCCAGCGCGCGGGCCCGCACCAGCGACCGGTACGTCGATGCCTGTCGCGCGCGTAGTGCGGACAACGGGCCATCGAGCACGGTGTCGTCGACCGCGGCCCCATCCCACAACGCGAGACCCGCCTGGGCGTGCGCGAGCGCTGCCGCGTGGTCGCCGGCACGGGAGTGCTGTGCGCTTGCCGATGCGCTGATTACCACAGCGGAGGTGTCGACCTGCTCCTCACTCAATGAGAGGCGGTAACCGGTGGGTGTGCTAGCGATCACGCCGGAGCCCAGCTGTGCCCGCGTGCGGGATACGAGGACCTGAAGCGCCTTGGTCGGGTTCTCGGGCTGCTCGTCCGGCCAAAGCCCTTCCACCAGCCGGGCAGTGCTACAGCCCGAGCGCAGGTCGCCGGCAAGGAGCGCGAGAAGGCACTGCAGCCGGGGGCCGGTGACCTCCTGGTCGCGGTAGGCCACGCGCGACAGCAGGGTCAGGTCGGTCGTCACCGGATCAGGTTAGACCGCCAGGTGACGACGGGAACGCATTAAGTTGTTGGCCTTCGCAGCGGAGGCCGCGGTCAAGAGCATCCGCCGCCGGCTCAGTAGTAGCTCAGTAGTCGACTCACGGAGGCCTGAGCCGGTTTGCCGCGCCGGAGACGACGCTGGGCGGTGGTTTGTTGCGGTCGAGGGCCCGCGGCGCCGTCGCGACCACTTACTGCGGCGCCTGGGCGCCGCGTACACAGCCATGTTCGGCACTGGCTGGTACGCCGCCACGCTCGCGACGTTGATCAGCATCCCGCTGCCGGCGGCGCGGAGCCCGTTGATGAACGTCCGGGGCAGGTCGACGAGATTGGTGACGTTGAGGCCGAGCCTTGCCGCTACCTTCGGTAGATTGCCGCCGAGGCGTGGATCGCTGTCACCGGCAATCGGTTACCGGGGACATGAATCCACGACTCGACCCTCCACCCACGCCCGAGGGCAAGGTGGGGCGAAGCCACGATCGCGCGGGCAGTCCGGTCGGCCAACCGTCGAGACCTCGGACACCAGATCGGGAGCCGGGCCACGGTATTTCCTGGCCGCGGTCCCGACGTCGTGTTCGCGGACGCAATCAGGGTGTTCTTGCGCCGGTGACTGCACTCAGGCGCGGTCCTGGTAGACCTTGCGGAGGCGGACGGCCATGGAGTTGTCGATGTGGCGGTTCATCGCGTCCTCGGCGGCCGCCGGATCGCCGGAGGTGATCGCTTCGACGATCTGGCGGTGTTCGACCAAGACCTCGGGGCCGGTGTCGCGGTCGTAGTGCAGTCGGAAGATGTGCAGGTGGCAGTGAGTCCGCTCGAACGCGAGCCGGACCTGCTCGCTGCCCGACAGCCCGGCGATCAGCGAGTGGAACCGCTTGTCGTGCGCTGTCAGCGACTTGTACCCGGCGTAGTCGACCGAGGTAGGCTCCACCGCGGTCGACAGCTCCGCTTCGAGCTGCAGGCTGCCGGTGGCGTCGATGAGTTCGGCCGCGTGCCGGGCGGCCCACGGCTCCAGCAGCCGCCGGAACTGGTAGAGGTCGTCGAACTCCTCCAGCGTCAACAGGGGCGTGGCCCGGTAACCCTTCAGCGGCTCCTTGTCGGCCAGCCCCTCGGACTCCAGCCGGGCCAGTGACTCGCGGACCGGCGTCGATGAGACCTGGAACTCGCGGGCCAGACCGTCGATGGAGATCCGCGCGCCGGGCCGGATGACGTGGTCCATCAGCATCGTCTTGATCGCCTCGTACACGTCGTCGGCCAGCATCTGGCGCCGCAGCAACCTGCGGTCCTCCGGGCCTACGGCATTGGTCATCGCCCCATCCTCCAAGGACTGGTCGAGCCCTTGACCCAGGCTCGACACTTCGGCAAGGTGTCACTGGTAATCATGCATCATGCACGATTCAACGCGACTGCGATAGGGATACCGACTTCAGTAGGAAGGTGTGGGGCGGAAGATGGCTGTTGTGAGGTTCGACGAGATCGGCGTCCTGCCCGAGCCGGGCGACAACGTCGCAATCGCGTCCCGCCGCCTCGAGGCCGGCACCGTGGTCGACTTCGGCGATACCTCAGCGACGCTGCCGCACACGGTGCTCGAGGGCCACCGGTTCGTCACCCAGCCGGTCGCGCCGGGCGAAGCGCTGCTGTCCTGGTCCACCCCGTTCGCTCGTGCTCTCCGTGAGCTGCGGATCGGCGACTACGTCTGTACGCCGTCCAGCCTGGCCGCGGTCTCGGCCCGAGGAGTGGACGGTCTTCCCGCAGAGGCGTCAGCGCGCAACGAGCCCCTCGATCCCTACAAGCTGGACGAGACCGCACTCCGCCTGGGTGAGCAGGTCCCGGGTGTCGAGCAGCCCGGCACCTTCCTCGGCTATCCGCGGGAGCAGGGCCCCGCCGGTACGCGCAACCACGTCGTACTGGTGGCCACGAGTTCGCGGAGCAGCGGCTTCGTGACGGAGTTGGCCCGACGTTTCGAAGGGACCACCGGGTTCGACGGCGTCGTACCGGTGGCTCACACCGAGGGCGGCGAGGACGGTACGCCGAACAACTTGCAGTTCTTACTCGCCACCTTGGCCGGGTTCGTGCTGAACCCCAATGTGGGCGCGGTGTTGATCGTCGACACACAGGACGACGTCGTGTCCGGGCAGCGCATCCAGGAGTTCATGGCGGAGCAGGGGTATCCGCCGATCCGGGTGCCGCACGCGTTCTTCACCCGGAGCGCCGGATTCGAGGCCGATCTCACCGCTGCTCGCCGGCTGGTCGAGCCGTGGCTGCCGGTGGTCGCCGCGCAACGTCGTACGGAGGTGCCATTGGCGGATCTGTGGATCGGCCTGCAGTGTGGTGGCTCGGACGCGTTCTCCGGCGTCAGCGCGAACCCGTTGTCCGGTGCTGTCGCCCGTGAGGTGATCCGGCACGGCGGCGTCGCCGTACTGGCCGAGACCGATGAGCTGATCGGTGCCGAGGGCTACGTTCTCAAGAATGTCCGGGACCTCCCGACGGCTCGACGGTTCCTCAAGACCGTGCAGTCGTTCAAGGAGCGGGTCGGCTGGCACGGTCACACCGCGGAGGGCAACCCGTCCGGCGGCAACGTGTACCGCGGGCTCTACAACATCGTGCTCAAGTCCGTCGGTGCCGCGCGCAAGCTCGACCGCGACGTGCGGCTGGACCACGTGATCGACTACAGCGAGCGGATGCCCGGCCACGGGTTCGTCTTCATGGACAGCCCCGGCAACGACCTGGAGTCGGTCGCCGGCCAGGTCGCCAGCGGGTGCAACCTGATCTTCTTCACCACCGGGAACGGCTCTATCACCAACTTCCCGTTCGTGCCGACGATCAAGTTCGTCACCACCTCGACCCGGTACGACCTGTTGAAGGCCGAGATGGACGTGGACGCCGGTCGCTACCTCACCGGTACGCCGATGGATGACCTGACCACCGAGACCTTCGACCTGACCGTGCGGGTGGCCTCGGGTGAACCGAGTGCAGGCGAACGCGCCGGCCACAGCCAGGTGTCGATCTGGCGGAACTGGAAGCAGAGCGGCCCGCGCGAAGGTATCTCCATCAGCACGGACGGCCGCACCCAGCGCAACCTCGCCGACCTCCCCGCCGAAGACCGCGACGCCCCTCTCTCCGGCCTCCCCTTGACGGGAAGCAGCAAGTCGTTGCTGGCGGCACCGGTGGTGTCGTTGCTGGCGGCCGATGGCCGGCGGGTGCCTGAGCAGCTCGGGTTGATCTTGCCGACGAGCTTGTGTTCGGGGCAGATCGCGTTGCGGCTGGCCGGGCAGGCCGACGGCGAGCGGTGGGCCGGCGACGCGGTCAGCCGCATGGTCGCGCTGCCGCATACCGAGGGCTGCGGATCCAGCGGCGGCGCTTCGGAGGAGACGTTCGCGCGGATCATGCTCGGGTACCTGCTGCACCCGAACGTGCGGATGGCCTTACTCCTGGAGCACGGCTGCGAGAAGACTCACAACGACTACTTCCGGTCTCGGCTGGTCGAAGCCGGCGCGGACCCGTCGCGGTTCGGCTGGGCGAGCATCCAGGCCGACGGTGGGCTCGAAGCCGTCACGGGTCGGGTGCGTGACTGGTTCGGCAGTTTCGACCTAGCGGCGCCAGAAGAGGTGGCCGGCACCGTCGGTGACCTCACGGTCGCTCTTGAAGCGCGCGGCACGCTGACCGCCGAGACAGCCGAGGCCTTCGCCCTGATCGGCGACGAGATCGTCGCGGCCGGTGGCACTGTCCTGCTGTCGTCGCGAGGAGCGCTGCTCGCCGACAAACGATTCCGGTACGCGGCCTTTGGTAGCGAAGACCCGGTCGGCCCCACAGTTGCGCACGGCCAGCGGTACGTCGTACCGGGGTGGCACGTGATGCGGATGCCTGGCACTGACTGGATGGAGACCGCGACCGGATACGGCGCGGGTGGTGCGCAGCAGGTGCTCGCGCACGTGGCCGGTGGAACCGTGTCGGCGCAGCGGTTCGTGCCGGTGGTCGAGTTCAGTTCGGACCCGGAGACGGTGGCGAAGTACGGGGACGACCTTGACGCTGTGGTCTCGGGCAGCGCCGCGGAACAAGCGCAGGTCGGGCTGGAGACCGTCGCCGCCGTGGCCAGCCGCCAGCAGATCCCGAAGGCAGTTGCCTCGGGCAACGTCGGCTTCCAGATCACCCGGGGTTTGCTCGGAACATCGATGTGAAAGGTGGAACAGCCCATGCACCTGGTCCGATATCAGCTCCCTGGACAGCGGCCTCAGGTCGGAGTCCTGACCGGTGACACGGTCGCACCGGTTCGCGGGGTGGCCGATATGGCGGAGCTGCTGCGTCTGCCGGCCGAGCAACTCCGCTCTGCTGTCGGCCAGGTCTCAGGTGATCGCCCAGTAGCCGACGTACGGTTGCTGCCGCCGCTGGACGGACGGGCCGAGGTGTGGTGTGCGGGTGTCACCTACGAGCGGTCGCGTGGGGCCCGGATGGAGGAGAGCACCGAGCAGTCGGTGTACGACCGGGTCTACTCCGCGCCACGGCCCGAGCTGTTCCCGAAGTCGCCGGCCTGGCGGCTGGTGACGGACGGAGAGCCGATCGGGATCCGCGCCGATTCCGGCCATGACGTGCCCGAACCCGAGCTCGCGGTGGTCGCGAACAGCCGAGGCGAGATCGTCGGCTACACGATCTGCAACGACGTCAGCTCCCGCTCGATCGAGGGCGAGAACCCGCTCTACATCCCGCAGGCGAAGGTGTTCGCCGGCGGCTGCGCACTGGCGACCGGGATCCGCCCGGCCTGGGAGGTTCCGGATCCGACCGGCCTCACCATTGACCTGGTCATCCGCCGGGATGGTGTCGAGGTCTTCACCGGTACGACGTCCACGGAGAAGCTGGTCCGGCCGCTGACGGAGCTGGTGGAGGTGCTGTTCGCGCCGAACGAGTTCCCCGACGGCGTGATCCTGGCGACCGGTACCGGCATCGTGCCGGAGCTCGACTTCGCCCTGCAGGCTGGTGATGTGGTCGACATCTCGATCAGTGAGGTCGGAACCCTGATCAATACTGTGGCCGTCGGCAAGGAATCGTTCGGGTACCTCGCCGCCGAGACCGCTCGTCCCGCATTGGAGGAAAGCCGATGATCCCCGACACGACACCCGCCGAGCTCGAGCAGGCCTTGGCTGATGCCGCAGCGGCTGCGGAGCCGTTGGCCGCGTCGCAGCCGGCGGAGCGGGCCGGTTGGATCCGGGCTGTCGCAGATGCTCTGGATGCCGCTGCGGACGAGTTGGTCCCGATCGCGATGAAGGAGTCGTCGCTTCCGGAGGCGCGGCTACGCGGAGAGGTTGCGCGGAGCAGCGGGCAACTGCGAATGTTCGCCGACGTCCTGCAGGAAGGTTCCCTGCTAGAGGTGGTGATCGACACTGCGGATGCGCAGGCCAAGCCCGTCCCGCGACCGGATCTGCGGCGGGTGCTCGTGCCGCTCGGACCCGTGCTGGTGTTTGCCGCCAGCAACTTCCCCTTCGCCTTCAGCGTGTGTGGCGGCGACACTGCCTCCGCATTGGCGGCAGGATGCCCGGTCGTCGTGAAGGCCCATCCCGGCCACCCGGAGTTGTCGGTCAGGACAGCCGAGGTGATGGTCGAGGCCCTGCGCACCGCCGGCGCCCCCGCCGGCAGCCTCGGCCTGATCCAGGGCGTCGACGTCGGAGTCACAGCCCTGAAGGACCCGCGGATCACCGCTGCGGGCTTCACCGGTTCAGTGCCGGCCGGCAAGGCGCTGCACGAGATCGCGGTGACCCGGCCGGAGCCGATCCCGTTCTACGGCGAACTCGGCAGCCTCAACCCTGCTTTCGTCACCCAGGCCGCAGTTGATGCCCGAGGCAAGGACATCGCCAGCGGGTACGTCGGTTCGTTCACCCTCGGCGTCGGCCAGTTCTGCACCAAGCCGGGGCTGCTCTTCCTGCCGGCCGGTCACGGTCTGCAGGACCAGCTCGTCGAGGCTGTCGGGGGAGTGGCGGAGGCACCGATGCTGAATGATCGGATCGCTTCCGGCTTCTCCTCCGGGCTCGACCGGTTACGCAAGGTCGAGGGCGTTCGCGTCTGGAGCGAGGGACCCGGGGCAACGCTGCTGCAGACGACCGTGCCGGAGTTGCTTGCCCGGACCGACGAGATCCTCGAGGAGTGCTTCGGCCCGGTCTCGATCGTGGTCGAGTATTCCTCGCGCGACGAGCTGGTAGCAGCGGTCGAGGCCTTTGAAGGCAACCTGACAGCGACTCTCCATGCCGAAGAAGCTGATACAGAGTTGGCGAAAGAGCTGCTTCCGTTGCTCACCGCAAGGGCGGGGCGAGTGCTCTGGAACGGCTGGCCGACCGGCGTCGCCGTGTCGTGGGCCCAGCACCACGGTGGCCCGTTCCCCGCCACCGTCGGGTCGATCCACACCAGCGTCGGTGTGACGGCCGCGCGCCGGTTCCAGCGGCCCGTGGCCTATCAGGACACGCCGGACCCGGTGCTGCCCGGCGTACTGCAGGACGCGAATCCGCACGGCATCAGCCGTCGGGTGAACGGAACAATGACCACCGCGGAGGTAGCTCGATGACCGACCCGACTCCCGAAAAGACAGGCCGTCCGACAGGCGTGGAGCCTGGACGTCCCGAGGCGCCGATCGGGCGGCGGAGTTTCGACCACTGGTTCGGCGAGAAGGACCGCAACGGCTTCATCCACCGATCCTGGATGCGCGCGCAGGGCTTCTCCGACGAGGTTTTCGACGGTCGTCCGGTGATCGGCATCTGCAACACCTGGTCCGAATTGACGCCGTGCAACGCGCACCTTCGCAGGCTCGCGGAGTCGGTCAAACGCGGTGTCTGGCAGGCGGGCGGGTTCCCGCTGGAGTTCCCGGTGATGTCGCTCGGCGAGACGATGCTCCGGCCGACCGCGATGCTGTTCCGCAACCTGCTCAGCATGGACGTCGAGGAGTCCCTGCGCGGCAATCCGCTCGACGGCGCCGTACTGCTGACCGGCTGCGACAAGACCACGCCCGGCTCGATCATGGGCGCCGCCAGCGTGGACCTGCCGACGCTCGTGGTGACCGGCGGCCCGATGCTGAACGGCAAGTTCCGCGGCTGCGACATCGGCTCCGGTACGGCAGTGTGGCGGTTCACGCAGGACGTCAACGCCGGGCGCATGACCCAGGAGGACTACGCCGCGGCCGAGTCCGGCATGTCCCGCAGCAACGGTCACTGCATGACGATGGGCACGGCCTCGACGATGGCCTGCATGGCCGAGGCGCTTGGGCTGCAACTGCCCGGGTCCGCCGCGATTCCCGCGGTGGACTCCCGCCGGTACGCGATCGCGCAGCAGGCCGGCCAGCGGATCGTGCAGATGGTCGAGGAGGACCTCAAGCCGAGCCAGATCCTCACCCGCGACGCCTTCGCCAACGCGGTTCGGGCGAATGCGGCGATCGGTGGATCCACCAACGCGGTGATCCACCTGCTCGCCATCGCCGGCCGGGTCGGCGTGAACCTGACGCTGGACGACATGGATGAGTGGGCCCGCGGGGTGCCGTGGCTGGTGGACCTGCAGCCCTCCGGCAAGTACCTGATGGAGGACTTCTACTACGCCGGTGGGCTGCCCGCCGTGCTGCGGGAGATCCTGCCGTTGCTCAAGGCCGACGCGATCACCGTGACCGGCAAGAGCATCGGCGAGAACGTGGCTAACGCCGAGCGCACGGTTGATACCGACGTGATCCGGGCGGTCGGCAATCCCCTCGGCAGCGGCGCCGGAACCGCCGTACTGAAGGGAAATCTCGCTCCGGACGGTGCTGTGGTCAAGCAGTCCGCGGCCTCCGAGCGGTTGTTGCAGCACCGGGGCAAGGCGCTGGTGTTCAGCAGCATCGAGGAGTACGACCTGGCCGTCGACGACATGGACCTGGACGTCGACGAGGACACGGTGCTGGTCTTGCAGAACGCAGGCCCGCGCGGCTATCCGGGCATGCCCGAGGTCGGCAACATGACGATCCCGCGCAAGCTCGCCGAGCAGGGCGTGGACGACATGGTCCGGATCTCCGACGCCCGGATGAGTGGTACGGCGTACGGGACGGTGGTTCTGCATGTCGCGCCCGAGGCGGCGGTCGGTGGTCCGCTTGCACTGGTCCGCACCGGTGACTGGATCGAGCTCGACGTACCGGCTCGCACCTTGCATCTGGAAGTCTCCGAGGAGGAGCTGGCCAAGCGCCGCGCGGACTGGCAGCCGACAGCACCTCCAGGTGATCGTGGCTGGGCGCGGCTCTATACCGATCACGTCATGCAGGCCAATGAGGGTTGCGACCTGGACTTCCTCGTCGGCCGCAGTGGCTCGACCGTCGGCAGGCAGAGCCACTGATGAATGGCTGGGGTCCCTTTGAAGCGATCCGCGGGTTGCGGCCCGAGGGGCTGATCCCACAGGTGACGCCGATCCGGCGGATCCTGTCGGACCTCCCGACCGAGCCCGACCCGTACGCCGCTGCGCAGGCCGCGCTGGAGCCACTCCGGGAACAGATCCGGCCTGGTGCGCGTGTCGCCGTGACGGCTGGCAGCCGCGGCATCCATGACCTGACCACCGTGGTCAAGGCGGCGGTGGACTGGCTCAAGTCGGTGGATGCCGAGCCGTTCGTCGTACCGGCGATGGGGTCGCACGGTGGTGCCACGGCTGAAGGCCAGCGGGAGATGCTGGCCGGCCTCGGTGTCACCCCAGAATCCATGGGTTGCCCGATCGAGGCGACCATGGAGACGGTGGTACTGGGAACGCTGCCGGACGGAACGCCGGTGCATCACGACGCGATCGCAGCCAAGGCCGATGGCGTGTTGCTCGTCAACAGGGTCAAGCCGCACACCGACTTCCACGGCCCGGTCGAAAGCGGACTGGCCAAGATCGCCGCGATCGGTCTCGGTAACCATAGAGGTGCGGCAGCACTTCATGCAGGCGGAATTCCCTTGTTGGGTGGGGCAATCGCCGCAGCCGCTCGGATGGTCGTTGCGCATGGCAAGGTTCTCGGTGGCCT